>NZ_LWFU01000524.1:0-4684 GCF_001635135.1 Oleiphilus sp. HI0080 | reverse complement strand
GATACGGAATTCAGTCTATGGCATTTCCAAAGCTTGTGGCGAAACGATAACGCCATTGTTGTCGGCATAAACATAATGGCCCGGTTTAAACACCACACCGCCAAATTTCACCTCGACATTTAAATCACCCAAACCACGTTTTTCAGTCTTTCGCGGATTACACGCCAACGCTTGCACACCTAATTGCGTTTGACGAATCACATCAACATCACGAATGCAGCCATAAATAATAAGTCCGGCCCAGCCATTGGATGCCGCCTTCTCAGCGAGCATATCACCCAACAAGGCATTTCGCTTAGAGCCACCGCCATCAACGACCATCACCCGACCTTCGCCCGGCAAGCCGACCTGCTCTTTGACAACAGAGTTATCCTCAAAACACTTAACGGTAACGATCTCACCACCAAATGCGTCTATCGCACCAAAGTTGTGGAACATTGGTTCAACAACTTCAACCAAGTCTTCGTATTTATCGCAGAGATCCGGCGTTATAATCTTTTTATCTGTCATAGCTTTATAAATCCTTTACTTCGTCCTTTTTCACATTATCTCTATTCGTCTTCAGCAAGATAGAACCACGTATCAAGCACTGAGTCTGGATTGAGCGAAACGCTATCGATGCCTTTTTTCATTAACCAGCGAGCCAGATCCGGGTGATCTGAAGGGCCCTGCCCACAAATTCCGATATATTTACCTGCTTTATTGCACGCATCAATTGCTTGACCAAGGAGCACTTTAATCGCTTCGTTTCGCTCATCGAACAAATGCGCGATAATGCCTGAGTCTCGATCCAAGCCAAGCGTCAACTGCGTAAGGTCGTTGGAACCAATCGAGAATCCGTCAAAATGCTCCAGGAACTGATCTGCCAAAATTGCGTTGCCTGGCAATTCACACATCATGATCACTCGCAGCCCGTTCTCGCCGCGTTTTAGACCTTGCGATGCGAGCAAATCAATCACCTGCTTCGCTTCGCCAACGGTGCGAACGAATGGAACCATCACTTCCACATTATCGAGTCCCATTTCTTCACGCACGCGTTTGAGGGCCTTACATTCGAGGTAGAAACAATCTCTGAATGTCTCGGAGATATATCGCGATGCTCCTCGGAAACCAAGCATCGGGTTTTCTTCTTCCGGCTCATATAAACTTCCGCCAATCAGATTCGCGTATTCGTTCGACTTAAAATCTGACAATCGAACGATTACTTTCTTTGGATAAAAAGCGGCTGCAAGCGTAGAAATCCCCTCAACCAATTTATCAACATAGAAATCTACTGGAGACTTATAGGCAGCAACACGCTTTGCAACGGTTTCCTGCACCTCCATTGGCAGAGAATCATAGTTGAGCAAAGCTTTTGGATGCACACCGATCATTCTATTGATAATGAATTCGAGCCGAGCAAGACCAACTCCGTCATTAGGGAGAGCACTGAAATCAAAGGCGCGATCAGGGTTACCAACGTTCATCATAATTTTGAACGACAAATCTGGCATCGATTCGACAGAGTTCTCCCGCAGTTCAAAATCCAACAAGCCGTCATAGATAAAGCCCGTATCACCTTCCGCACAGGACACCGTCACATTCGACCCAGAACTGAGCTTCTCCGTCGCATTGCCACAACCGACTACCGCAGGAATACCTAACTCGCGGGCAATGATGGCAGCATGACAGGTACGGCCACCACGATTGGTAACAATCGCAGAAGCGCGCTTCATAACTGGCTCCCAATCTGGGTCCGTCATATCTGTAACGAGCACATCGCCTTCCTGAACCTGATCCATGTCTGACAATCCATCAACAACACGCACCATTCCACTACCGATCTTCTGGCCAATACTGCGGCCTTCAACAAGCACGGTACCTGTCTCTTTCATCAGATAGCGCTCTAGGACTGCACTGCTCGAGCGGCTCTTTACGGTCTCTGGGCGCGCCTGAACGATATAGAGTTTTCCGTCGTCACCGTCTTTTGCCCACTCAATATCCATGGGTCGGCCGTAATGTTTCTCAATAGTGAGAGCTTGTTCGGTGAGCTCATTAATATCTTCATCGGTGATCGAAAAACGAAAACGATCTTCTTTATCCACTTTCACCGTCTCGACAAGCTGACCCGGCTCGCTTGAATAGATCATCTTGCTGGCTTTACTACCTAGGTTGCGACGAAGAATTGCAGGCCGACCGGCTTCAAATGTTGGTTTGTGAACATAAAACTCATCAGGGTTAACCGCCCCCTGAACGACCATTTCGCCCAAGCCATAAGAAGACGTAATAAAGACCGCATCGCGGAAGCCAGATTCGGTATCAAGCGTAAACATCACACCACTTGATGCAGTCTCACTGCGTACCATTTTCTGAATCCCAGCCGACAAAGCGACATCGATATGCGCAAAACCATGGTGAACACGATAAGAAATCGCGCGATCATTAAATAGAGAAGCGAACACCTCTTTAACAGCGTGCTTGACCGCTTCAATACCCGTCACGTTTAAAAACGTTTCTTGCTGACCCGCGAAAGACGCTTCCGGAAGATCTTCAGCCGTTGCGGACGAACGAACGGCCACAGCCATATGATCGTTACCGTCTTGAAGCTGAGCAAATGCATTTTCCAGCTCAGTATCTAACTGCGGGGGAAAGGGAGCATCCATGACCCAAGCACGAATCTCCGCGCCCGTTTCCACTAACTTTTTAACATCATCGACATCAAGCGCATCAAGGCGACTATGAATACGATCTGCCAAACCATCACTTCGCAAAAACTCGTTGAACGCATAGGCGGTGGTTGCAAAGCCCCCCGGCACACGCACACCAGTCGAACCAAGATTCGCGATCATCTCGCCGAGCGAGGCATTTTTGCCACCGACCCGATCAACGTCATTCATCCCAAGTTGGTCAAACCAAACGATATATTCCTGCAAGGCGAAACTCCTCTGAAACGGTACTGCCAGCCGAGAATTCGGCCGACTTAATAAGGTGCGCATAATAACACTTTATGCTAGCTTAATTTAGTAGACATCTTGAATCACTTGTATAAGCAAAACTTAGCAAACTAGCGCATAAATATAACAAGGTATTTATAAATTATGACAGATAAGCGAACAGCTTTTTTTATCTCAGACGGAACAGGGATCACCAGCGAAGCCCTCGGCCTGAGCCTTTTAAAACGCTTCGATACAATTCGATTCGAAAAAGAGACCTTGCCCTACGTAGACTCCGTTGAGAAAGCAAAAGAAGTGGTCGAACGTATCAATCAGCGTGCCGAACTGGATGGCGCGCGCCCTATTGTTTTTGACACACTCGTAGACGATACACTTCGCTCAATCGTTTCGAGCAGCAATGCCTTGCAAATTGACGTGTTTGCGGCATTTTTAGGTCCTCTAACAGAAGAGCTGGGCATTCAACCTGGAGACACTATTGGTCGTGCCCGGATTGGCGAAAGCTCTGACTATGAATACCGCATGGAAGCGATCAACTATGCACTGCATAATGATGACGGCGCTCGCACGAAACAGTATGACGAAGCGGATGTCATTTTGGTTGGCGTATCTCGAAGTGGTAAGACCCCAACCTGTCTCTACCTCGCTATGCAGTATGGCATTCAGGCTGCGAACTACCCGATTACAGAAGAAGACATCGAAGACCAAAAACTACCTGCACTTTTAAAAAGTTATCGCGGCAAGATTTTTGGTTTGACCATTGAACCTGAGCGCCTGTCTTTGATCCGTAACGAGCGCAAACCAAATTCGCGCTACGCAACGATGAAGCAGTGCAACTACGAAGTAGAAGAGGTGGAATTAATGTACCGCCGCGAACGAATTCCATTTATGAACACAACAGACTATTCCGTTGAAGAAATCGCAACACGTATTATGGTGCAATCGGGATTACAGCGGCGGTGTTGAGTTAGCGTTTTGCCGCTCGAGACATCGCACATGCCTTGCGAAACATTGAATTAGCCGGGTCGGCAAGCGCGTCGCGCTCTGGCCGGTATTGTTCAATATCAATGTAAGGCCGCTGTCCGCTAGCAAGCTCAGCTAATACTCTGCCATACCCCGCACTCATCGCTATCCCCGATCCATTGCAACCGGTACCAACGAAAACACCCGGCACTCGCTCAAGCGCTCTTATGGCGGCACTAGGCACAACCGGCTATACATTAATTGACCAATCAGTACTGACGAGACTATCAATCCACCCAGAGTTAAATGAGCCGAATTATATTCAATCAACCTTGTATATGTGGTGTCTCTCTGCCGCGTCTTCTACTGTGCTTTGCCTCTATTCACTAACTCTTAAGTCTGAGAGAAAGAATTGGCGAGACGTTATTGATTCAAAGAAACGAATGACCGGCGCAACTGCACTTATTATGACCCTCACGTACACGATGGTTTTGATCGCAATGCATGGTACTGAGAATGTTTCATATTTGGTGGCACTTCGCCAAACCAGCATCGTGATCGGAGTCATTCTTGGAGTAGTGTTGCTGAAGGAAACGTTTGGAAGGACTAAATTTGCAGGACTCAGCCTACTCATGGCCGGGATATGGACGATGATTCCAATCACCTAGCCCAAAAACATCTAAGATCTCGTAATTACGATGAAGTAAGCAAAATCAAACAGCTAGCCGACATTTGGCTAGCTGTTTGATTATCTAGCGGATAATCAAAGCTCGTGGATTTCTAAGCCGAGC
>NZ_LWFU01000523.1:0-7348 GCF_001635135.1 Oleiphilus sp. HI0080 | reverse complement strand
CTGCCTTCTATATTGGCAAGGACAAAACCCAACTCGAGATTACCTTCATTGCCAACACTGCGACCTTGTATTTGTCCCTTCTAGATTTCAGTTATGTTCAGAAGAAGAAAAAAAAATATACGATCAACATGAAAACAATCCGCAGGATGAACGCTACCGAAAATTCCTCGGAAGACTATTTGCCCCGATGAGCACCATGCTTTCAAAACCTAGCAAAGGGCTCGATTTTGGGTCAGGGCCAGGACCAACGCTTTCCAAGATGTTTGCAGAGCAAGGTCATCAATGCGCTATTTACGATAAGTTCTACGCAAACGATACAAGCACGCTCGGAAAAGACTACGGGTTTGTTAGCGCTACAGAGGTTGTCGAACACCTTGCCAACCCTAAGGACGTCTTTGGAATGCTTTTCAGCCTCACTGAAAAAACCAAAGGGCCAGTTGGAATAATGACAAAGCTACACCCCCAAGACCGAAAATCGTTCATGCAATGGCACTATAAAAATGACCCAACCCACATTGCTTTCTTTAGCCACATAACAATGGAAAAGCTTGCAAAAAGCTATGACAGAGACCTTCTTATACTTGGCACGGATGTCGTTATATTTACCAACAAGAAAAGAACATCATAAAAAAAGCGACTATTAAGTCGCTCATGCTTTCTCTAAAGTTCAGCGAGCAAGTTAGTTATGTTGTGCCTTGGACTGCGGCCCGGTTTGATGCTCAACAACTCCTGCCTCAGCTTCGACAACCTTTTTCGTCCCAGACATTACGCCAATCATAAACAAGAATTCGCACACCACGAACAACGGCCCTATTAACAGACCCGATAAATCGTCTACAAAGGCTGGTTTTTTGCCTTCATAAAAGTGCCCGACAAACTGAAAGACCCAACCAACCACGAACAGCCCAACACCCCACGCCAGCCAAACAGCCGTGCTCGAAGCTGCGATTCCTTGTGAAAAATACAAGCAAACACTGAATAGCGCCGTCATTAACACCGCTAGCGGAACACTTAACATCAGGTAATAGACCGAAGCGGCACACACAAGCAAATGCGAAGGCGTTAAAGCAAAACCAAACAGAACAAACTCAGGCCTTGCTAAAAGTACGGTGATCGCAAACACGATCATAGGAATGCCAATAAAATGTGTCGCGATATTGCGCGGGTCACGGTGATACTTTGCATACATAGAAAGCTGGTCGGTGAGCGTTTTCATTCTTTACAGTCCTTGATCTTGGTGGAGTGAGACATCTTAAAACGAAGTGCGAGGAGAATAGTAAAACGAAGTGACGCGCAAATCTGTCATGTAGCCGACACTTTAAGACGGCATCGCCGCTAACTTGAGCGCCTCCAAATCCCGCACCTTGATCTTTCCATACTCTAACGAGATAACTCCCCGCTCCTCTAGCCCCCGAAGAATCTGATTAGCGGTCTGCCTTGAAATCGAGAGCATCGCCGCTAAGCTCGCTTGATCAACATTGATCACCAAATCAGAACGAATCTGATTGAGAGCCGCATTCTCCGCCATCAGGAAGATGCGCTTTGTAAGTCGTTTTGACGCCGGCAGCAATGCCATATCTTCAATAAGACCAAAACTAAGCCGCAGCTTATTTGAAAGCATAATGCCGAAGTCTCTCCAATAAACAGGCTTTAAAGTCAGCAAGGCCTCCAAACTACTCTGAGGTATAAACAGCAAATCAGTATCAAGGGCCGCGACAGCATCATGCGTGCGCGGATCACTATCAAACAACGCGAGCTCTCCAAACCAATCTGGTGGATCGATAAAAGTGAGTAAAGACTCTTTACCCTCTTTGTTGTGGCCGGAAATTCGAATGCTTCCATCCAAGACCGCAAACACACCATTGGCAGACTCTCCTCGACTGAAAAGTCGCTGCCCCGCTTCTATGGATTTCAGATGCGCCCGCTCAAGCACATCGGATTTGAAGGCGTCACTCCTACTCGAAAACCACTTGCCGTTTTCCAAGACACTCTGAAACTCGTTCATCGCGGCCCCCTAACTATCGAAGCACTCTCATGGGTGGAGCTCTGAGAGAGCTGCGCAATAAGACATAACCTAGACTACCAAGTACAAGTGCACTTAATAGCGGGAAACTTAGCCACAAACCGGCATGAATGACCACTTCTGAGCTTAAAAACAGCCCGGTTACCAGATTTAAACCAAGTTCAGCGCAGAACAAGCCTGCCGCCGCACCCACAGCACCTAGCGCTGCGAATTCAATAAAATAACTCGCACGCAAGGTTTTGGCTGTCACACCAAGCGTTCGCATGATACCCGCTTCTCGCTCTCGCTCCTGCAATTTCGCAGCCGTGATTGCTGAAACGACAAGCAGGCTGGCTGCGAGAATCATCGATAGAACTAACTCCAACATTAAGCTGACTTGAGCAACAATCCCGCGCACCTTATCAATCAATGCGTCTACCTCAAGTATGCTCACTGTTGGAAATTGACGACCAATCTTATTCAGGAGCACCTTACCGTTAGCATCCAGATGAAACGAAGTGATGTAGGTTCTTTCATAGTCATCCAAACCTCCAGGCTCAAAGAACACATAGAAGTTTGGCTGCATGCTATCCCACTGCACACTTCGAATACTCTCCACTTTTGTCTCGATTCGACGTGGACCAATGGAAAAGCTCAATGCATCCCCAACTGAAATGCCGATATTTTCAGCTAATTCAGCTTCGACTGAAACGCCCGTCAGCGGCGATGAATCCTCATCAAACCAACGCCCCTTAAGAATTTCGTTATCAGCGGGTAATTTTCCCACCCAACTAAGATTCAGCTCTCTATTTAGAGCACCAACGTCTTTTGTGACCGCTACTTTCACATCAACACCATTGATGTGACTCAAGCGCCCTCTCACCATCGGGTAAAGACGGGATGGCTCTATACCCTCGTCTTCGAGAACAGCGTTGAGCTCGGGTATTTGGTAATCCCGAATATTGATGAGAAAGTGATTAGGCGCATCTTCGGGGAGCTGCGCCTGCCACTGAACAAGCAAAGAGTCCCTCACAATAAAAATAAACGCCAAAAGACAAAGCGCAAAAGCGTAAATGCTGGCTTGAAAAACAGTCTTTGATGGCTCTGCCTTCAAATGATCGAATGCCAGCGAAAGCGCGCTTCCACGGCGTCGCAACAAAATATCCGCTGAGACAAACCTAACAAGCAAATACACGATGCTTCCAACAACCAAAACTAAGGCCAAACCAGAAACTAAAAACAACAAAACAAGGCGGAGATTTTCGGTATAAACCACCAGTAAGCACGCAAGCAAACCGGCCACAAACAAATAGGCTACCCGAGAACCGCTTGCGAGCCTCCCAGACTCCGGGCGCAAAACAGCATGAGGACTAACGGACCTTAATGACAGAATTTGTGGTAACGAAAAGCCAATTACCGAGATAGACGTCATCAGAGCAGCAACCCATACCGATGACGCCTGCAACTGAAACTGCGAGCTTAGATCAATTCCTTCAAACAACGGTCTAATGATATCGAGCATATAGCTCGCTATGAGACTACTCACGAGAATGCCCAGAATCACAATAACCAAGGAAAGCGCGATCAGCTTACTAAGAAAAACGAGGAGGACATCTCTAGGCGTAAAACCGAGCGTTTTTAGAATCGCAACATCAATGACTTGCTGACTCGCATATTGCCGCGCAGATAGAGCGATGGCCAAGCTGCCAAGTAACACAGCGAGGCTAGATGCCAGAATAAGGTAAGACTCAGACCGTTCGATAGCGCTTGCGATAGCCGGCCTTCCGCCCTGCACACCTTGATAACGCTGACTCGAATTAACTCGGCTCTCAATCCAGGAATCGAATTCTTGCAGAGAATCAGTATCACCAGCGAAATAATAACGCCATTTTGCACGACTTCCGGGCTGAAGAACCTCAGTGCGCGCGACATCCGATCGATGAATCAAGACTCTTGGTTGTAAGCCTCCGATGTTAAAGCCAACATCGGGCTCTTGAATCAACGCACCAGCAAGCGCAAAGTCGGCCTCGCCTATTGCAATACTGTCTCCGACAGACACGCCAAGCAAATTAAACAGTCTGCTTTGCATGACACCTTTGCCTTGCTGCACAGCGATAGAGCTCGGACTTAACTTAAGCTCGCCCTTCAATGGATACGCTGAATCTACCGCCTTTACCTCAACCAATTGTGCGCCATCGTCAGAAAAAACCATCGTGCGAAACTCGACCGCCAAAGAACGTTTCAACCCTAGTTCATCCGACTTTGCGAGCCACGCTTCTGGCACCTCGCGAGGACTGACCAATTGACGATCTCCAGCCAATAACTCACTAGATGAAGTCACCAAGGTTTGCTTCATAAAATCCGATAAGGACAGAATGCTGACAACAGCAATAACGGAGACAAGACCAGACAAAAACAACAAGCGAAGCGATGTCAACTTGCGCTGCTGAGATAGCGATATAAATGCATGCTTTAGAAGCAAGCCGATCCCCGCACCAGTGTTAGGACGCGACATCTATAACGACCCCCTTCTCCAAGCGAATTTGCTGATCGCATCTCGCCGCAAGATCTTCATCATGCGTTACGAGCACTAGCGTAGTGCCTTGCTCTTTATTAAGTTGAAACAAACTTTCCACTATCTCTGAACCGGTATCACCATCGAGATTGCCCGTTGGCTCATCAGCAAAGAGAATCTGCGGTTCGCATGCGAAAGCGCGGGCGATTGCAACTCGCTGCTGCTCGCCACCAGACAGTTGCTTTGGCAGATGCGACAATCGGTCAGCTAAGCCCATTTTTGTGAGGAAGGCTTGCGCTCGAACCTTCGCATCCTTCATACCTTTTAGCTCCATAGGGAGCATGACATTTTTTAAAGCACTTAAATGATCAAGCAGATGAAAAGATTGGAACACAAAGCCCACCGATTCGCCTCGAACAGCAGCACGCTCATCTTCAGTCATCGAACCAAGCTCGTTCGATCCAAGCCGGACGGTCCCCGCAGAAGGGGTATCTAAACCAGCTAAAATTCCGAGCAAGGTTGTCTTACCCGAGCCGGACCTTCCTACTATTGCACACGAGCCACCCAGCGGAACTTCGAAGCTTATATCCGTTAAGACATCCAGCACCGAGTCGGGTAACTGAACCGATTTGGACACATTATTGGTAGATAGAGATAGTGCTTTTCTTGGCTTTTGAGTTAGCATAAATAATTCTAATTTTTTGGAGTGTTTAAGTGCGCTTACCGCTGATCATCATTCTTTCCCTATTCAGCTTACTGATAACTACGCATAAAGCGATAGCCGCAGATGAACAAGAGATTAAAATATTAGTCATGGGGGATAGTTTGAGTGCAGCTTATGGCATCCCCAAAGAACTTGGCTGGGTTAACCTCCTGCGAACCGAGTTAGGTGATGACTATTCGGTGATCAATGCCAGCATCAGTGGTGAAACAACGGGGGGCGGTTTAGCTGCTTTACCCCGGCATCTTGAGGAATATCAACCTGATCTAGTCATATTGGAATTAGGTGCAAATGATGGCCTGCGCGGCTTTCCTATCCCCCGAATGCGATCGAACCTTGAAGCGATGATTACGTTATCGTTGCAATCCGGCGCCCGCGTAATGCTGGTCGGAATACATATTCTGCCCAATTATGGGCGCAGATATACCGAGTCGTTTTATGCGGTATATCCAGAGTTAGCGGAAAAGTACGCGCTGAGCCTCGTTCCGTTCCTCCTAGACGGCGTCGCGCTCAATCCTGAATTAATGCAAGATGATCAATTACACCCCACCGCCGAAGCACAGCCACGGTTATTAAAAAACGTCCTATCTGCTCTGCAAGACGAACTAGAGGTAATTAGGGACAATTAAACCTTGGAGTTCAAGAATTCTAGCCCCTCACTCTCTGAAAAGTAGATTTGTTTGTCGGCCATGTAACCTACATGTCCGCCATATTTAGTTAGCTTAAGGTGGAAGTTTGGATTTCTCTCAGCAACATCAACCGGATAACAGCTTTTACTTAAGAACGGGTCGTCCGTCGAGGTGATCAACGCAGTAGGCACCTCTATAGAGTCAAGATGAGGGAGACTGCTGCTTTTAAGCCAATAGTCCAACGCACTGTCAAAACCATTCAACGGCGCGGTGTAACGCTCATCAAACTGGGCAAAGGTCTTAATCTTTTTAAATCCATCCAACGATATGTCATCTGGATACAATCTTTGTTTTTGCCGCAATTTCTCCTCGAGAGTGGATAGAAAATTGCGCATATATATACGGTTTGTTTTCTTAGCCAATACTTTCGAACTGCTCACCAAATCGCAGGGCACCGAGAACGCTAGCGCTGCTTTTACCTCCGTCGGTAAATACTGCTTCTCGCGCGATACGTATAATAGAGTCTTGTTCCCGCCGATACTGAATCCACACAACGCAATTTTATCGTAGCCTCGGCTTATCGCTTCGCGTACAAGCAGATCAAGATCTTCTGTCGATCCACTATGGTAGTTCTGCAGCCTCTTGTTCGGCACGCCCGCACAACTTCTATAATTCCAGGCAAGCACATCCCAGCCAGTGTCCAATGCTTGTGCGGCCATGCCAAGAACATAAGGGCGCCGGCTGTTGCCCTCCAAACCATGACTTATAATCAGCAAGCGTTTAGCGCTTGCACAATACCAATCGATATAAAGCTCATCACCATCCGGAGTTGCCAACACCTCCTCCATTGGAAGCTGCTTCAAGTGACGAACCTTACGAAACGAAGCAAGCACGGTATGAATGTGCGGATTTCTAAGCAAAAAAGGCGGGCGGTAAGAAAGGTGTTCAACAGGCATAAACGCCGCTCATCTGGTTGATTTATAAACAAAATTTGGAGCCAAATGTTAACACGTACAAATAATTCAAATAAGCGCGTTTTTTTTGTTGACGCTTTTTTTTGATCTGGGTAGTATTCGCGCCGTTGAGAAGTTCCCCGATAGCTCAGTTGGTAGAGCAACGGACTGTTAATCCGTGGGTCGCTGGTTCGAGCCCAGCTCGGGGAGCCAATTCTCCCTTCCTCTCAACAACATTCCTTGAAACGTATACAACGGATCCGTGGCAAACTCCATGACTTTGCCTAGTTCGAGCCCAGCTCGGGGAGCCAATTCTCCCTTACTCTCAACAACATTCTTTGAAACGTATACAACGGATCCGTGGCAAACTCCATGACTTTGCCTAGTTCGAGCCCAGATCGGGGAGCCAATTCTCCCTTCCTCCCAGCAACATTCTTTGAGATGCATACTACTGATCCCAAGCAAACGCGCCAAATGCCTCTTGATCAGTGCTAGATAGCGCCCCGCCAGCTTACATTTACTACAATG
>NZ_LWFU01000522.1:0-4345 GCF_001635135.1 Oleiphilus sp. HI0080 | reverse complement strand
CAAGTCAGGCTTACGAATTTCCTCGATATTGATGTGCACAGGCACACCCATCATTCGACTAACTTCGTTACGCAATTTCTCTACATCTTCGCCTTTCTTACCAATCACAATCCCCGGACGTGCCGTGTGAATCGTAATACGTGCATTTTGCGCAGGACGCTCGATCGCGATCTTACTGACTGACGCCTTTTCAAGGCGCTTCATTAAGAACTCGCGAACTTCAATGTCGTTTAGAAGATTGTTCGCGTATTCACCTTTCTCTGCATACCAAACGGAGTTGTGGTCTTTCACAATACCCAGTCTGATACCATTAGGATGTACTTTCTGACCCATCTGAGTATCTCCTAGTTATCGGCCACTTTGACCGTGATATGACAGGTGCGCTTAAAGATACGATCAGCTCGTCCTTTTGCACGCGGACGGATACGCTTCATAGTTGGACCTTCATCAACAAAAACTGTCGATACGCTAAGATCATCAACATCAAGACCGTCGTTATGCTCAGCGTTAGCAATCGCTGACTCCAACACCTTCTTAATCAATTGTGCAGCTTTCTTCGTGCTAAAAGACAAAGTCTCCAGCGCTTCTTCTACACCCTTGCCTCGAATTTGATCTGCTACCAAACGTGCCTTCTGAGCAGAAATTCGAGCACCTCTATGCTTTGCAGCTACTTCCATCTCTCAATCCCCTCAGAATTAACGCTTAGCTTTCTTATCAGCAGCATGACCACGATAAGTACGCGTAGCAGCGAATTCACCCAATTTATGGCCTACCATATCTTCAGTTACAAAAACCGGAACGTGTTGACGCCCGTTATGAACTGCAATCGTAAGACCTACCATCTCTGGAAAAACTGTCGAGCGACGAGACCAAGTTTTAATTGGTTTTTTGTCGCCCTTTTCCAGAGCCGTTTCAACTTTCTTCAACAAGTGAAGGTCAATAAATGGACCTTTCTTTAAAGAACGTGGCACAGCGTAATCCTCTTTTTAATTACTTAGCCGACCGACGACGTACAATCATCTTGTCAGTGCGTTTGTTCTTGCGAGTCTTATGACCTTTAGTAGGTACACCCCAAGGAGTAACAGGGTGACGACCACCAGAGGTTCGCCCTTCACCACCACCATGTGGATGGTCAACTGGGTTCATAACAACACCACGCACCGTTGGTCGAACACCGCGCCAACGTGATGCACCCGCTTTACCTAATTGACGGAGGCTATGCTCACTATTTGAAACCTCACCCAAGGTTGCACGACATTCGGCCAAAACCTTACGCATTTCACCAGAACGCAAGCGAAGAGTTGCATAAGCACCTTCACGAGCTACCAGTTGCGCAGATGTTCCCGCACTACGTGCAATCTGAGCGCCTTTACCAGGCTTCATCTCTATGCAGTGAATAACACTACCTACCGGAATGTTACGCATAGGCAGAGTACTACCAACCTTGATTGGAGCATCTTCACCAGAGCGAACTTCATCACCCGCCTTAAGACCTTTCGGTGCGATGATGTAGCGACGCTCACCATCTGCATACTTAAGAAGAGCAATATGCGCAGAACGATTTGGATCATACTCCAAACGCTCCACAACCGCAGGAATACCGTCCTTCCCGCGCTTGAAGTCTACTAGACGGTAGTGCTGCTTATGACCACCACCTTTATGACGCGTTGTAATACGACCATTGTTATTACGACCGCCATTCTTTGATTTTTTCTCTACCAACGGCGCGTAAGGTCGACCTTTGTGCAAATCAGGGTTTGTAACCTTGACTACATGACGGCGACCGGCAGAAGTCGGTTTGGCTTTAACGACTGGCATAACTATCTCCTACCTTATTCAACATCCATGAAGTCGATGTCCTGGCCTTCCGCCAGAGTGACATACGCTTTACGGATATCCTTACGCTTGCCAAGACCATTGCGAGTTAGCTTAGTCTTGCCCTTGATATTTACAGTACGGACCTGCTCAACATTAACATTGAACAACTGCTCTACTGCCTTCTTGATTTCAGGCTTGCTCGCATCTGAAGCAACCTTGAAACAAACTTGATTATGCTCTGCAGCCATTGAAGCCTTTTCAGAGACGTGAGGGCCTAGTAGCACCTTATAGATACGCTCTTGGTTCATCCCAACATCTCCTCAATCTTCTTCAAAGCAGCGACTGTAACTACTACCTTGTCATGCCCAACCAAGCTCACAGGATCAACACTTGCCGCGTCACGAACCTCTACTTTTGGTAGATTGCGCGAAGCAAGATATAAGTTCTGCTCTACTTCATCAGAAATTATTAGCGCTCCATTCTCCAAGCCTTGAGCTGCCAACTTTGCAGCGAACTCTTTAGTTTTTGGAGTAGCAGCTGTCATCTCTTCAACAACAACCAGACGGTCCTGACGAACAAGCTCGGAAAGAATTACCTGCATCGCAGCGCGATACATCTTACGGTTTACTTTCTGCTCGTAACTACGAGGCTTAGCAGCGAAAGTTACACCACCACCGGTCCAAATTGGGCTACGAATCGTACCAGCACGCGCTCGGCCAGTACCTTTTTGACGCCATGGCTTCTTACCACCGCCACGCACTTCTGAGCGAGTCTTTTGAGCTACTGTACCCTGACGGCCGCCTGCCATATAAGCAGTAACAACCTGATGTACCAGAGCTTCGTTATACTCACGAGAGAACGTAGCGTCAGAGACAGCAACGCTGTCTTTAGAATTTGCTATTACTAAATCCATCACTACACCTCTTAAGCTTTAACAGCTGGTTTGACGATAATGTCTGTGCCAGTTGCGCCAGGGACAGCACCTTTGATCAAAAGCAAGTTGCGCTCTGCATCGATACGCACGAGCTCAAGACCTTGAACCGTTACCTGCTCAGCACCCATGTGGCCAGCCATCTTCTTACCCTTCACAACTCGACCAGGCGTTTGACACTGACCAATCGAACCAGGAGCTCTGTGAGATAGCGAGTTACCGTGTGTTGCGTCTTGCATACGAAAGTTCCAACGCTTAACACCGCCTTGAAACCCCTTACCTTTTGACTGACCGGTCACATCAACAATTTGACCAGTTTCAAACTGCTCGACACTAAGAACATCGCCCGCTTTAAGGTCTGCACCCTCTTCAGCTTCTAGACGAAATTCCCACAAACCACGACCAGCTTCGACACCCGCTTTCGCGAAGTGACCTGCTGCTGCTTTAGAAACGCGAGAAGCGCGACGCTCACCTGTAGTGATCTGAACAGCCTTGTAGCCATCCACGTCCTCAGTTCTCACCTGCGTGATACGGTTACCGTCTACTTCAATAACGGTTACCGGGATTGACCGACCCTCTTCTGTGAAGATACGAGTCATACCAGCCTTGCGGCCGACTAAACCAATTGCCATTTTTCACCTCTTAAGTGTACGGGGCTCTCACCCTCTATGGCCCTATTAATAGGTAGTTACACTTTGCCGGGTTAGATAAACCCAGCACCCAAGCTTACGCTTGGACTTAACCTAGGCTGATTTGAACATCAACACCAGCAGCTAGATCAAGCTTCATGAGTGCGTCTACAGTTTTTTCTGTAGGCTCTACAATATCCATCATGCGTTTATGCGTGCGGATTTCATATTGATCACGCGCATCTTTATTAACGTGCGGAGAGATCAATACTGTAAACCTTTCTTTCTTTGTTGGCAGAGGAATTGGGCCACGCACTTGTGCTCCAGTTCGCTTCGCCGTGTCTACGATTTCTTGTGTAGACTGGTCAATCAGACGGTAGTCAAATGCTTTCAGTCTGATTCTGATTTTTTGGCTTTGCATGTTTAACAAAACTCCGATTATCGCCACGTCGACAGATTGTCTTTGCGGCACCTGTACAAAAAAGGAGCGGCATTGTACTCATTGCATACAAACCTGTCAACAAAAGAGTCACCACCCCTTTGCCAAATGATCTGCCAAAGAAAAAGGCCGCCCAATGGGCAGCCCCTTTCAATATTACGAGAACAAATTACTCGATGATTTTGGCAACAACACCAGCACCAACTGTGCGGCCACCTTCACGAATCGCGAAGCGTAGACCTTCTTCCATCGCGATTGGCGCGATCAAAGTAGCTGTCAACTGTACGTTATCACCTGGCATTACCATCTCAACGCCATCAGGAAGCTCACATGCACCTGTTACATCCGTGGTACGGAAGTAAAATTGTGGACGATAGCCTTGGAAGAATGGCGTGTGACGACCACCTTCATCTTTGCTCAAGATATATACTTCAGCCTCGAACTTCGTGTGCGGCTTAACCGAACCAGGAACACATAGCACCTGACCACGCTCAACATCATCACGCTTAGTACCACGAAGAAGAACAC
>NZ_LWFU01000521.1:0-5390 GCF_001635135.1 Oleiphilus sp. HI0080 | reverse complement strand
AAAATCATTAAGCTATTCACGCCAAAACGAAGAGGAGGCTGACCGCATAGGCATCGAGACCATGTACGCATCCGATTACAACCCACGCGCGATGCCAAAAATGTTTGAACGAATGCTTAAAAATGCGCGATTGCAGGGCAATACGCCACCGGAATATTTATCAACTCACCCACTTTCAGAAAACCGCGTGTCCGACACGAGAAACCGGGCCGAGCAGTACCCTGTTAAACCCTATCAAGACAGCGTTCTTTTTCACATCTGCAAAGCGATTGTGACTGTTGACTACGCACAGTCAAAAGAACAAGCCGCTGATCTATACAAATCAATCATTTCTAGAGGGAAACATAAAAATGTCGACGCAGCTCGCTTCGGTCTTGCGTACGCTCTTCTTGAAAGCGACCCTTCCTTCTCACTCAAAACCTTTGAAGAACTCCACACGAAATATCCAGGGACGATCGCAATTAGCATCTTTTTGGCAGAAGCCGAATACTCCGCTGGCAAAAAACAGGATGCGTTCGAGCGCTTAAAGCAGCTTCTTGAGTTCAACCCAAACAACTACCCTAGCGCTCTTCTTCTAGCCGAACTATATGACCTCGAAAAACGCTACGCGGAAGCGGAAAACATCTTAATCAAACTAACGCGAGCGCAAGAGGATAATCCTCTCGTCTGGTATATGCTTTCGGAAATTCACGGGCAAGCAGGCAATATTGTCGGACTTCGACAAGCGCGGGCGCAATTTTTCATACTAACAGGCCGCTATGACCAAGCTATTGAGCAATTGCAACTGGGCATCAAGATCGCCAAGCCAAACAGCCGCTTGGCTAGCATTATGAAAGGCCAACTAGATCGCGCTTACGACCTCAAAGAAAACCCTCCGTTTTAAAAACGGGGACGCCCAAAGAATCAACGATGAATAGAATAACGTTTACACCCTCACAAACGAACTAGCGCGCAGTAAAGGACAACATCCGCTCCAAAGGCTTCAGTGCGTCTCTGCGAAGGGTATCATCGACAAAGACCTCACAACCGTCACTGTTGAGCAGCACATCACGAACCCCCTCCAAGCCGTTCATAGCCATCCAAGGGCAATGAGCACAGCTACGACATGTTGCTCCGCTGCCCGCAGTCGGAGCCTCAATGAAGGTTTTCCCCGGGCTCAACTGCTTCATCTTGTAGAAAATGCCGTTGTCCGTTGCAACGATAAACGTCTCGTTGGGAAGCACTTGAGAGGCTTTAATGAGTTGCGACGTTGAGCCGACCGCATCTGCGAGTTCAACCATTGCATCAGGCGACTCAGGATGAACTAGAACAGCCGCTTCCGGATAAATCTTCTTAAGATCTTTTATCCCCGAAGCTTTAAACTCCTCGTGCACAATACACGCCCCATCCCACAGCAACATATCAGCGCCCGTTTGATGCTGAATATAGCTACCAAGATGTTTATCTGGACCCCAAAGTATTTTCTTTCCGGCGCGATCTAGATGCTCAATCACATCGAGCGCAATACTTGAAGTAACAACCCAATCTGCTCTTGCTTTTACAGCCGCAGACGTATTGGCGTAAACGACTACAGTCCGATCAGGGTGCTGATCGCAGAAACGAGAGAACTCGTCGACTGGACAGCCAATATCTAGGGAGCACGTAGCCTCTAAAGTCGGCATTACAACACGCTTATCCGGACTAAGAATCTTTGCCGTTTCACCCATAAATTTGACACCAGCAACAACGAGCGTTTTCGCATCACACGACGCGCCAAAGCGCGCCATTTCCAATGAGTCGGAAACAAGACCACCAGTCTCTTCGGCTAAAGCCTGTATAGATTCATCTGTATAATAATGCGCGATTAACACCGCATTTTCCTGCTTTAGCAGCTTCGCGATTTCGTTGCTGAGCGTATCAACACGAGCCACATCGAGCTCTTTAGGAATTTTTTCTTGCGCCAAGTGCTCTTGAACAAGAACACGATCTTGAAGATGACCCATTTACACCAAACCCATTGAATTTAACTAGTGGAATTATACCTAAACACGCGCGAACGCTCTAGAAAATACATGACGCCATTTCAGTTGAATGAGGAGGAACAACAGCTTATGCAGGTCAGAACAAAGAAGTGGTGGGTCGTGCAGGATTCGAACCTGCGACCAATTGGTTAAAAGCCAACTGCTCTACCAACTGAGCTAACGACCCCTTGAAAACGCCTATTAAGGCGATCGATGCGTGTTGGAAACACATCTTAGATAAACTGTCGGACTATCTTACCCAGACTACTCGGTACGCCCTAGCCAATTAAAAATTGGTGGGTCGTGCAGGATTCGAACCTGCGACCAATTGGTTAAAAGCCAACTGCTCTACCAACTGAGCTAACGACCCGACAGGGCGCATATAGTAATGATTTTAAGAAAAATAACAAGCCAATTTTCTAGTTTTTTTTGATCAGTCGGCACATACAACAAAAGAAACTAACGCCTTTAAAATCAACCACTTACCTAGAAATCGTGTAATTTTCCGCCAACTTAGCAGCCGTACTGTTTGGAAATTGCTGCTGAACCTGCTTCAAATATTGCTCAGCACTCGCTGGGTCTTGAAGCCGATCCAAAGTCACAGCCAGCTTGTACATTGCGTCCGGCAACTTTCTGTGCCCAGGAAAGGTCTTTACAACAATAGAGAACGCCTGTTTCGCCTGCTCAAGTTTTGGTAATACAAGATAAACCTCCCCCAACCAGTAAAACGCATTCCCTGTTAAATCGCCTTCTGGATATTTCTCGACATATGCATGCAATGCCTCAATTGCTTCGGGAAACTTTTTATCCCGAACATAATTGTATGCATTTTGATAGGCTACCTTTTGCTCCTCCGTCTCTTTTACAGCACCACCAGTTCTTTTGGGCGTCTGGACAGGCACAACCTCTCCACCCAAACCAACGGGAATTACGACTCCAGTCGCTTCAGATGGAGGCTGGTTAGCGACCGAGGCACTTTGAGTCACTAGACCGTCGCGCGAATCGATACCAGCATTGGCCAGTTTCTTCGACAGATCTTGCAAGCGCTGATCAATATCGCGATAGCGCTCTTTAGACAGCTTTTGCATCTGACGAATTTCATAGTCTTTCTCTTCAACAATACCTCGAAGCATCATTACCTCTTGCTTCAATTGCTCAACGAGAAAAAAGAGCTCACTATTAACACTAGGGGCCGGCAATGAGGTTTTCGGCGGGGCCGAAGACGCGCCAGTATTGACCGGCTTATCTTTGCGTGGCTCAGCGAGCTCGGGCTGGGAAGAAACATCACTAGACTGAAAGATCAACGTTTTTGCGCTAACCGAAGAGGTCAAAGCACAAATAAAAAAGGACTTCAAAAGAAGCCCTTTTCTTTGAATAAGTAAAGCTAGCATTGCTTACTTATTGATACTGCAGAACTGCACGACGGTTCTTAGACCAAGCCGAGTCGTTAGAGCCAGGCATAGCCGGTCTCTCTTCGCCATAGCTGACAACTTCGATCTGAGATGCCTGCACGCCGTTCACTTTCAAAAACTGTGCTACAGAGTTACCGCGACGCTCACCCAGTGCAATGTTGTACTCTTTTGTACCACGCTCATCACAGTGCCCTTCAACAACAATTTTCGCTTCAGGGTTCTGCGCTAAATAAGCTGCATGTGCTGCCAATGGCGCTCGGAATTCGGACTTAATCGTAGACTGATCAAGATCGAAGTAGATTGTTTTTACTTCGCGCATTGCAGCCTTTTCTTTCTCTGCCGCCTCTTGCGCTTTTTGCTCAGCAAGCTGCTGTTCGGTCATTGCTTCGTCAGATCCAGCACCAGTGCCTGCACCCGTACCAGAAGCTTCTCCAGTCTGCTCGGCTGTTGGCTCTAAAGGCTCTTCATCAGCAGTGCTTGTTGTTTCACAACCAACCAATACAGTTGTCGCTAAAATCAGGGCTAGGCCATGTTTGTAAGCTTCTAGTTTCATTGTTCTTCCTTTGTCAGATCTAAGATAATTCGTAGCCGCTTTTGTAATCATTCTATCAAGCGTTTGGTTTTTTCGTTCGGCCATGCGCTCTAAAACACATCACGCGCACATAGCTTGAGGACTGAGTTCATACTAATTCAAGCATCCCGCGCCACACAAGACACCTATTTATAATTTTAGTTTAGAAATGGTGACCATGCAGGTTCTCTTACCTGACCAAAGCTTGACGGAAGAAAATATTTAGAGTCTCCATCAACTGAAACCACCCCCAATACACCCTGTCCATTTCGTTTCGTCGCATAAATGATCATCCTCCCATTTGGCGAAACACTGGGTGACTCATCAAGCGGAGTATCCGTCAGGATATACTGATCACTTCCGTCTTCATTCATTGAAGCTATATGATAATTAGAAGAAGACTGATGCACGAAGTACACCTTATCCCCGTCTTGACTAAATCTAGGCCGCGAGTTGTATCGACCTGTAAAAGTCAGTCTCTTGGGGCGGCGATCTATCAAATCCATTTCATAAATCTGGGGAGTACCAGAACGATCACTTGTGAACACTATTTTTCGGCCATCCCGGGACCAGCTACCCTCCGTATCTATCCCGTAATGATTCGTCAGACGATCCAAGCTCGATGTTGCAATATCGAAGGAGTAAAGCTCAGCGTTTCCGTCTTTAGAGAGCGTCATCAGCAGCTTCTTATCATCTGGAGACCACATGGGAGAGCTATTCAATCCTCTGAACGCAGTAACCTGGCGCCGCTTTCCTGTTTTTATATTTTGGATATAAATTGCAGGCCGCCCAGTTTCAAAAGAAACATAGCTAAGCTGCTTAGCATCGTTCGACCAAGACGGAGAAAGAATCGGTTCAGACCCCTTGTATAGAGTCTTAGAGCGCTGACCATCCGCGTCAGCAAGCTGCAACCGATACTCACTTACTCCACCTTTTTTGATATCCAGCGTTACGTAAGCAATTTTAGTCGAAAATGCTCCTTTAACGCCGGTAATCGCCTCGTAGACTTTGTCGGATATACGGTGCGCTAGCGAACGCAATCCGGTTGCGCTGGCGGAAATCAATTCCCCAACTATCCGCTTCTGATTGTAAACGTCCATCAATTCATATTGAACGTGAAACCGACGCCCGGCGGCATCCGAGCTAATCTGACCGACCAACACAAAACTTTGCCCGAGCATCTTCCAGTCGCGAAAATGCACGTCCGTCGACTGATCTGGCAAGCTGAGCATTTTGTTTGTAGGTAAGGTTACGAAATCACCGCTACGAAGCAAATTCGCATCGATAATCCTTGCCACATCTGCAGATAACGGCTGGTTAGTTCGATTGGTAAAAGGAACCACCGATATAGGAACCGCATCATCAGACCCCTTGGTAATCTCAATTAATAGCTCTGCACGAACACTC
>NZ_LWFU01000520.1:0-8134 GCF_001635135.1 Oleiphilus sp. HI0080 | reverse complement strand
ATGATTTTTTATCAGTTTTGATGCTTAAACAAAGCTGATAAACTGCGCGCTTCAAAAATGGAGCAAGATGTAAACTTAGTGAGCGTGCCGCAGGCTCCGTTTTTCACATTGAATCAGGGCAGAAAACAAGTATGTATATTTACGACGACCTAGACTCGAAAATAGTCAAAGATCGTGTAGCGCAATTCAAAGATCAAACCGAACGATACTTCGCCGGTGAACTAGCTGCAGACGAGTACCTTCCTTTAAGACTTCAAAACGGACTGTATGTTCAGCGCCATGCGCCGATGCTACGTGTTGCGATTCCCTACGGAATGTTGAACAGTAAACAAGTTCGCAAACTAGCTGAGCTATCAAGAGACTTTGATAAGGGCTATGTGCATTTCACAACACGTCAAAATGTTCAGTTTAACTGGCCCGAAATCGCCGATGTGCCAGAAATGCTCTCACAATTGGCCAACGTTGATATGCACGCCATTCAAACGAGTGGCAACTGTATTCGTAACACAACAACCGACCAATTTGCTGGTGCTATCGCAGATGAAGTTGTCGATCCTCGTCCCTATTGCGAGATCATCCGCCAGTGGTCAACGTTTCACCCAGAGTTCGCGTTTCTGCCCCGTAAATTTAAAATCGCCGTAAATGCTTGTCCGAGTGCAGATCGCGCAGCTATTGCGGTTCATGATATTGGTTTGGAGCTTATCAAAAACGACACTGGTGAAATCGGCTTTCGCGTCCTTGTGGGCGGAGGTTTGGGTCGAACACCAATTATTGGCTCAGAGATCAATAGCTTTTTGCCTGAGAAAGATCTACTGACTTACCTCGAAGCCATTTTACGTGTTTATAACCGTCACGGCCGACGAGACAACAAGTACAAAGCGCGGATCAAAATACTCGTTAAAGCAATAACACCCGCGGTATTTAAAGAGAAAGTGGACGCTGAGTGGGAACACATTCGCAACTCAGAAATGCAACTCACTGCCGCTGAAATTGATCGTGTTAAAAGCTTTTTTACCGAGCCTGCATACGAAACACTTCCGCGTGAAGGCGCTGAGCTCCGTAAAGCGTTAGCCGAATCAACAGGCTTTGCAAATTGGATCAAGCGCTGCACCGACGAGCACAAAGTAGATGGCTATCGAATTGTGACGCTTACACTTAAGAAAACCGGCATCCCTCCCGGTGACGTCACCGATGGCCAGCTGGATATCATCGCTGATTTGGCTGATCGTTACAGCTTTGGTGAAATTCGCGTCACGCACGACCAAAACCTTGTTTTGGCAGATGTAAAAGAAGCAGAGCTATACGCACTGTGGAAAGAGGCGCAATCTGCCGGTTTCGCAACACCAAACCTTGGCATGTTGACCGATATCATCTGCTGTCCGGGCGGTGATTTCTGTGGTTTGGCAAACGCCAAATCGATTCCGGTTGCAGAGCAGATTCAGCTTGAGTTTGAAGATCTGGATTACCTTTACGACCTCGGGGAGTTAGAACTTAACATATCGGGCTGCATGAACGCCTGCGGCCATCACCACGTTGGCAATATCGGCATCCTCGGAGTTGATAAGCGCGGAGAAGAGTTCTACCAAGTCTCTCTTGGCGGTGACTCTGGTCGAGACGCATCGATTGGCAAGATTCTCGGCCCGTCTTTTGCCCGCAAGGACATGCCTTCGGTCATTAGAAAAATCATTGATGTGTTTGTAGAAAAACGTCAAGAAGACGAGTTATTTATCGACACTTATAATCGAGTAGGAATGGATCCATTTAAGGAGCGCGTATATGCCAAAGCTAATTAATCTCGAAAGCGCTATCGACAATACTTGGCAGATTTTAGAGAAGGACTTTGAGGGCTCACCTACGCCGAACTCACTCGTACCCATGAGCTACTTTATTGCGAATGCGGATGCAGTCTTAGCAAACGGAGACATTGGCGTATGGCTTGATAGCGACGACCAACCTGAAGATCTTCCGGCCGAAGCATCAACACTCCCATTAATCGCAGTAAACTTTCCCAAGTTCATTGATGGTCGCGGTTATTCCATTGCGCGATTTGTCCGAGAGCGCCTAAGCTACGAGGGAGACTTGCGTGCCATAGGTGATGTACTTTTGGATCAACTCTTCTTTTATAAACGCTGTGGGTTTAGCAGCTTCCTGCTACGCGACGAGATTGACACTGAAAGAGCCCTAGCGGCATTTGGTGATTTCGGAGAGGTATACCAAGCAGCGAACGACCAACCAAAACCACTATTTCTGCGGAGATAGCTAGGCCTCTGACAGAGTTGAGTTGTTAAATAAGGGCGCCCTAAAGGCGCCCTTCTCCACTTTTAAGCACGTCAATTAATGGTGCAAGCTGCTTCTCGAAAGGCTTTGATGCCTTAACGGCATCTTTGTAGATGGGTTGACGAACCTGAGCGATAGACGCAGTGCGCACTGCACGCTTGTTTTTATGGAACATCAAACAAGCGCTTTCCATCTCCAAATCACAGTAGTCGAGCAAGCGCTGAATCTCACTTTCAGAATCTGAGACCATTCTCTCGTAATTTGCGTCGTAGATCCGGCCAGGGAAGGTATCAACTAACGTCGCCATTAGCTGCTCGTAGAGGTTGTAATACATTCCGAGCTCTCGCAGCTCATTCTTATACGAATGTGTTCCGGCAAAGTTCTGTTTGTAAATAGAGAAACACGTTTCAAGAGGATCACGGGTACAGTGAATAATCTTAGCCTCGGGCAAAGCCGCAGCAATAAACCCCGCCATCATATAGTTGTAAGGCATCTTATCAGTAAAAAACTCGGGCAAGTTATTGCCTCGCTGGGCCTGCATCGCTCTCACCTGAGACAAATAGTTTACAAACGCTCTCTGCGCAGCCTCTGCGCGAACTCCAGCATCAGCCGAGCTCATCACTACTTCCGTTTCACGCTGAAAGCACTCACTCAAGACCTGTAACTCACCCTCCGCACCAACACGCGAGTGGCTTGATAAGATCTGCTCAACGAGCGTTGTACCCGATCGAGGCATTCCCAGAATGAAGATCGGTGCCGCTCCGTCTTTGACCTTGGGCAAACTCTCGCACGCCCCTAAGAACGGACCACTGAGTGCTTCGATAATCTTAGAGAACACATCTTGCATCTCAGAATGTGCATAGTGATAGCGAGAGCGATTAATCGTGTTGCCCATCTGAAGGTACTTGAAGCTCTTTTCAGCGTCTCCCTTCCTGTCGTAGTACATGCTCACAACGTAAGCGATGTTCATCTTCGCATCTTCGTTCAAGCCGCGTTGACGCAAGCGCTGCTCGTACTGCGGAACAATTTCTTCAAGCAACGCTTGCTTCTTACCCTTACCATGAACAATCAGATTTCTAACAACACCGACTTGACCAGGATTAGCACGCAATGCCTTTTCGAAGTATCTGTAGGCCTTATCACCCTCACTTAGACGGCTGAGACACATACCCTTAAAATTTAGTAGCTGCGCATTTTGAGGCTGTTTTTTTAGCAAGGCATTCACTAACGCCAACGCCGCTTCCTCTTTATGAACAGCAATCAAAATACCAACGTACTGTGCCGACAAGGCCATGTCATCCGGTGACTCTTCGAGCAATAGACGGACCCATTTTTCAGCAAATACATTTTCCCCGAGCTGAGAGGCAACATTTACCGCCTGCTTAATCAGAGCGGTATCTTGGGGCATGTTGTCGATCGCTAAGGCAAACAGAGGGAGCGCCTCACGCGCTCTTTTCGTTTGAACCAGCACCATTGCAAGTCTCGCATTAACAATGGGATTCTCAGGCTCTAAACTGGTTAAAGATCTATAGAGTGCTTCCGCTTCACGATATTTTCCTTGCTGATGAAGCTGACTTGCTCGGTTGAATTGTTCTTGCATGACTTCCCTTAAAATACAGCGGGCAATTTGGTGTAGAGGACGGAGAGAACCGTATCATGCTTTGGAAGATAAAAACGCGGAGCCGGCCACATCGCCGGCGTATTAGCAACTCAAATAAACAAACTAAACGGTCTTGGTTTAGTAAGCGTGGCTAACAGAGTTTTGAGCGTAATATTGAGCTGGGATATGGCAGCACTTCTACTTGAGGGGAGCACTTCCTGAGCTTCTTTTAGCAAACGTTGCGTAGGTTCAAGAAAGTCTGGAAGCGCCTCCATGCACAATCTAGCCTCATTGAGACACTCATCGTCTAACACATTCAAAAGGCCACTTTCGTTCATTAAAAGATCTAGCTTCTTGATACGAGAGCGCAACAAACGCACACTGCGGTAGTGCTCAGCACTAACCAACTCTCCGCTAAGGCTAACAGCTTCACGCACAAAGCTGGCAAGCAGCGCAACCTGCTCGGCAAGACGCTCTTTATTGACTGGAGCCGAGTGGTCCAAGTCCAATCGCAAAGCTGCTGCTTTGAGCAAGCTATAGGCCGCTCCATTGACCCGCTTAAAGAACATCGTACTTGCCAACTTTAACGGGGAACGACAATCAAAAAGACTATCAAAACCATCGCGCTTCATTACCAAATCACTGACTTGATTCGCGACCACCAAAATTTGCATCTCAAGGTTTAACTGCTGCTCGCCAATATTATGAGGGTAACCTGTCCCATCTTCGTTGGCGTGGTGATGCAACACAAGCTCAGCGACTAAGGTATCATCTGATATGGCTTCTTCGAGCAGACTATACGCAACCAAAGCGTGACTTTTTTGACCATCCACGCTTTCTGGCCCTTTGATCGCACCAACACGTTCCCGCATCAAAGAAAAGTAATCACCGATACGATAATCATCCATATAAAGACCAATATCCTGTGTCAACCCGGCATAGAACAGCGCCCTCTTTCGACGATCTTCAACATCGAGCTGATCCGCGATTAACACGCTAAATATCGAGCAAAATAAACCTTTCTCAAAATCCATCATAGAGTTGGCGTTTAGGCGAGACAACGCCTCCATCACCGCAGGATAATGCTCAAGGTTTGAGCAATAATGTCCAACTCTTGGCCAAAACTCGTCGTGAGACTCAATAAGAGCATTCAACGGATCGTAAAACGAAACAAAGCCACGTGCAGACTCTACTATCGCAGTAGCATTCATGGTGAGGGTTGGCTGGATATGCTTTTTCGTACCCATGTTGTGTAATGGTCTCCAAGACATCAGCCGGCTGGGCCGACTCACGAAAACACGTTCTGATGATGGTAAAGTCGCAAAAAAACAATCAAACGAAGCGACAACTATCTCTTAACTTTAGAAGAGATTTTGAGGAGTACAAAAGCTTACTTAGAGCAATTCGTCACAAGATATAAAGATTAATTTCTGAATATTCATAAGTGCAGAGGACGCCTGAAATAGCAAATAAAAATGGGCGCAAAAGCGCCCATTAAAACGATATAACGAATTGGATTATTCGATCATTAAGGCATTAGGATCAACAACACCTGGATTGCTCTTTAAAACCACTGAGCCTGAATTATCAACACTGGCCTGACCAATGATAGGTTGAATCGCTAAGTTGCGCTGATCTTGAGAAACCTGCTCTGGCTTGGCCTCTTTCTGACGTTGAACTAACAACTCTTGATTAAGCGCAGTTATTTCTTTGCGCAAGCGCCCTAGCTCATTATTCGAATTAGACAGCTGACCTTTGACTGAAGCAAGCCGTTGCGTTGCAGCAGTTCTTGCGCTCTCAGCTTCTTCCAAAGCGACAGCCAATCTGTCTACCTCTGCCCGCGTATCTTTTTGACGTTTAACAATTGCATTGTACGCAGCGCTGCGCTGACCCAACTCTTTCACTTTACCGTTTAGGGTGCTTTGAAGAGTACGCGCTTTTTTCTGCGATTCAGCCAAGCGCATCTCAAGCTCAGAAACCAGCTGAGAGCTGCTTGAGAACTCTTCTTCAATCAATGCGATTTTTTGCTTCTGTGTATCAATAATTTGCTCGGCAATACCAAGCTGCGATGCAGTGTCACCCTTAACCTGCTCTAGAAATCGTGTGCGCTTTTGAGCTGAAGTCAATTGGTCATTTAACTCTGCGATCGAATTCGATTTTAAAGAAACATCTGATTCTAGCTCTGCTATCAATGCACTTTTTGCCGACAACTCAAGCTCAAGCGCATTTTTTTCCAACGTTGTGTTCGTTAAGACACCCGCTGAAACCGCAAAGCCAATTGAGGCCACGCCCAGCATCGCTAATCTGAATTTACTTTGTTTTTTAAGGTGCGCTACCCACTCATTCGCCAACGCTTCGCTATTTTCAACGCTAACACTAGGCTCTACTTCTTTGTCAGTCATCACCGTTCACCCAAATGACACTCAGATCCATCTGTTAATTAAATGTGAAAAAGTTCAAAATACCATTCCTTAAAGACTAGCACGTCCGCCCTGTTTGGCTAACTTAATCATCTAAAAGTAGAACTATGAACGATTTTTACACCCGCATCGCTCAATCTGACATTGGCAAAAGCATTTTCGACGGCATCGGGCTACCAAGCCCGCCAAAGCTAAAGCGCTCGCCCGAGGTTTCTTTAGAGCAACCCAGAGGTCGCATTCTTGTTGCCGGAGCACTCAATGCAACAGCAATGCGCAGAACACTGTCTGAACTATCCAGCACCGATGCAAACATCTCTATGCCTTTTTGGGATGAAGCGTCGTCAGCCGCTCTATTTTCAAAACACAATGCAGCAAGTCAAAAGAAGATCGAGCAGATCAGCTTCAATCAAGTTTCTAATCACAAATTCAAAGCACTGATCTTTGATGCCACAGGCATTAACGCTATTGAACAATTAAAGACACTGTATGTTTTCTTTCATCATGCACTCAAACACTTAAAACTTGGCGGCCGAGTAATCTTGATCTCCAAAGCAGAAGAAAATTGTAACGAGAAGGAGCAGCTCGCCTGCATTGAGGCTATTAGAAGCTTTACCCGTTCAATTGCCAAAGAGATCGGTAACAAGGGAGCCAATGCAAACCTTTTGGAGTTAGAAAAAGGCGCAGAAAAGAACATTATCAGCCCTCTTTCCTTTTTGCTTTCACGCAAATCTTCTTATGTGACTGGCCAGTCGTTAGTGTTACGCAATGCAAAACAACTCCCCCCTAATTGGCATAAACCGCTAAAAGGAAAAACGGCGCTAGTGACAGGCGCAGCATTTGGGATTGGCTCTGAAACGGCCCGAGTATTGGCTCGTGACGGAGCCGTCGTCGTCTGTCTCGACATCCCTGCTAACCAAGCAGCTCTCACCCAGTTTGCTTCAAACATTGGCGGGCATGCGATAGCACTCGATCTCATGGCGGACAATGCCGTGAATGAACTGATTCAAACACTCACATCGCAACTCGGCGTATTGGACATTGTCATCCACAATGCCGGCATTACACGAGACAAAACGCTCAGAAAAATGAGCGCTGAACAGTGGGATGCAGTCATGCACTTAAACCTAGAGAAGATTATCAGCATTAATCAGGCGCTTTTGGAAAAAGGTGCGCTAAACAGAGATGCACGTATTGTTGGTGTTAGCTCAATATCCGGTATCGCTGGTAACTTCGGTCAGACGAACTATGCATGCTCAAAAGGCGGCTTAGCAGGTTATACACGAGCACTATCCAAGGAACTACCAAATGGCATCACCGTCAATGCGGTTGCGCCTGGTTTTATTGAGACACGAATGACGAGCAAGGTGCCGTTAATTGCCAGAGAAATGGGACGTCGCTCAAATGCGTTTAGCCAAGGAGGTCTTCCCTTAGATGTAGCAGAGGTTATTGCTTATCTCAGCCAGCCAGCGTCGCAAAGCCTGAATGGCAATGTGCTTCGGGTTTGCGGTCAAAGCCTTTTGGGACGTTAGCTAAAAACCCTCTGGTAGCTCTACCTTCAACATTAACTGGGGATCGATGCGCTCGCTTTTCCAGTTCATACGCCAATCTAGATGGGGGCCGGTAGAGCGGCCTCCTTGACCGATCTTTGCGATAACGTCACCTTGTTGCACTTCCTGTCCAACCGCAACCAAAACTTCGCTCAAATGAATAAAGGTGGAACTCAGCCCATAGCCATGATCAATAATCAGAGTTCCGCCTGAGTAGCACATATCTTGATGCACGAGCGTAACGATTCCGCTTGCAGGCGCAAAGACCGGCTCTCCTACCGGCCCCGCAT
>NZ_LWFU01000519.1:0-3057 GCF_001635135.1 Oleiphilus sp. HI0080 | reverse complement strand
TTAACATGGTTTGGCAGAGAAGGCGCAAATACTGCGTGGCCTTCGGATTCAAATGCATGCTTCAACTCGTCAAGCGTATCACCGGTGCTCCACATTCCGTGGATCATGAGTACCGGTGGCAGGCTGTAATCATTCTCGGCCATGGGCGATCGTCTCTTAATTATTCTATTTTTTAGTGTCAGGAGGCGGGCTTAGGCCGCATTTACCTGGGGTGCCGGATCAGCTTTCACTTTTTGAGCTGCGGTCTTAAAGTGCATGTTTGGCTCGTCGACAGGCTCTTTGAGTAAGACTTTCTTGTCTTTTCCATAATCCATATCTAGTTTCCAGGGACCGCTTCTTCCTTGGCGAGGAAGCATATGTTTTGCCCGTTGAGCGTATCCTGGATCAAAATTATCAAGCATGCCATCAGTGAGCTTGTTGTTACCAATGTCGGTTGGCGTGGCAACCGTATAGTTATTGCTATCCATAAACTTGATCAGACGACAAATGTATCGGCTAGCAATATCGCACTTTAATGTCCATGGCGCGTTGATATAGCCAAATACCCAAGAGAAATTGGGTACGCCTTCTATCATCACACTCTTATAGGTCATCTTGTCACTTAGGTGAGTTTCCTCGCCATCGACAGATAGCTTAAGACCACCCATCATCTGAACATTTAGCCCTGTCGCTGTGACAATAATATCTGCGTCGAGATGTTGTCCTGTTTTGAGCTTAATTCCGGTCTCTGTGAAAGAGTCGATGTGATCTGTTACGACGGATGCTTTTCCTTCGCGAATTTTGGCAAAGAAATCGCCATCTGGCGCTGCGCAAAGCCTCTCTTCCCACGGGTTGTAACTGGGAGAGAAGTGCTTCATATCAACATTTTCTCCCAGTTCTTTCCGAACGTTTCGGGCCAAGACTTTACGCATAAAGTTGGGCCAGCGCATGCTCACCAAATATAGCGCCCGTTGAATCAAAATATTTCGTTTGCGGGTAATTAAGTAGGCCCAAGATTTAGGCATGATCTTCGCCATGAAAGACGCAATCTTATCGTTGTCAGGCAATGACATGATATAGGTGGGCGAACGTTGAAGCATCGTGACATGCGATGCCTTGTCTGTCATGGATGGTACGATGGTTACGGCGGTGGCTCCGCTGCCAATCACGACGACTTTTTTGCCCGAATAATCTAGGTCTTCCGGCCAATGTTGTGGGTGTATGATTTGCCCTTTAAAGGTCTCTTCGTTGTTAAAGTGAGGGCGGTAGCCTTTGTCGTAGTTATAATAGCCGGTGCAATTTAGGAAGAAGTTGCAGGTATAGGAGCGTGTCTCATTTGTTGGCTCATGAAGGGCTTCTATTTCCCAGAGTTGTGTTGAAGAGTTCCAGTTGGCACTCGTTATTTTAAGACCAAACTGTACTTTATCCTTGATGCCATATTCTGCAGCGGTTTCGACGACGTAGTTCCTGATGTCTGGACCTTTTGCTAGAACCTTGTCTGAGAACCATGGCTTAAACTGAAAGCCAAAGCTAGTCATGTCAGAATCCGAGCGAATGCCAGGATAGCGAAACAAATCCCACGTGCCGCCCATTGTCTGCCGTCGCTCAAGGATAGCGAGTGATTTATCAGGGCACTCTTTGCTCACATGGCACGCACTACCAATTCCAGAAAGACCTGCGCCAATAATAAGAATATCGAAATGCTGTTGCCCCACCGTGTTACCCCTCGCTTTTGGTTACTATAATTTCAAACGTAAGTATGGTCAGTAGGGCAATGAATCTGAATGATATCCTAGTCGAAGAACTTGATATTTACGCCACTATACTTTGTTGATTTATCGCATAGTTTTAACAAGAAGGCCCTTTGCCAAAGCCGCATCGCTAATATGTTTTACCAGATCAGCAGGTACGCTAACGCGATAGCCTGACCCGGATGCCTCATCACATGCAGCCCCGTTTCTACTGAGCTGCATATTTGAAGCGCTAAACTCAACGTTTTGTTCGGGGGTAAGCAGGGTTAGCTTGTCGTTAATGCCAAATTTATTCTTAGCGCTTAGGAATAAGCGATTGTTCTCGCGATCAATAGACTCGATATCTGCCACGAACAGCTGATTTTCAGATCTAGAGTTGCCGGTCTCATAGTTTTGATATTCATCAGGCACGTGGCGCCGATAGAAGCCCTCGGTGTAACCCCGATTTGCCATGCCTTCTAGCTCATCCATGAGTTGCATATTAAAGTCTCTGCCGGCAAGTGCGTCGTTAATTGCCTGCTTGTAAACCTGAGCTGTTCTTGCTGCATAGTAATAAGACTTTGTTCGTCCCTCTATTTTTAGAGAATCAACACCAATATTGATGAGCCGTTGCACATGCTGAACGGCTCGTAGGTCTTTTGAGTTCATGATGTAAGTACCGTGCTCATCCTCGTAGGCTGGTAGGTACTCACCCGGTCGACCGGCTTCCTGAAGCAGGTAAATCGGTGGTTCTGACTTGTTAGCGCTAGTCTGTGCTGGGTCGAAAGTCTCGAGCGCGGGTTGTTTGGCGATGATATTGCCTTCGACGGTTTCTTTCGCTTCATGCGCTTGATACTTCCAGCGACAGCTATTCGTGCATGCACCTTGATTCGAGTCTCTGTGGGTCATATACCCCGACAGCAAACAGCGTCCAGAGTAAGCGATACAAAGGGCGCCATGAACAAACACTTCCAACTCCATTTCTGGGCAGCGTTGTTTTATTTCTTCAATCTCATCGAGTGATAGCTCTCGGGACAGTATGACCCGAGTGAGACCTTGTTTCTGCCAAAATTTTACCGTTGCCCAGTTCACGGCATTGGCCTGCACAGAGAGATGAATGGGCATATCGGGCCATTTTTCTCGTACCATCATGATTAGGCCGGGGTCAGACATGATGATCGCATCGGGCTTCATTGCGATCACTTGTTCCATATCTTTTAAGTAGGTGTTCACTTTGTTGTTGTGTGGGCTGAGATTACTGGCGATGTAAAACTGCTTGCCAAGAGAATGCGCGATCTTCACGCCGCGCGCGAGGTTTTCTATCTTGTTGAACTCGTTCTCGCGCACC
>NZ_LWFU01000518.1:0-3580 GCF_001635135.1 Oleiphilus sp. HI0080 | reverse complement strand
CGATTACGGTAAACCAGGTAACTACTTTGAGCGCCAACTTTCTCGTTGGACGAAGCAGTATCGAGATTCAGAGACTCAGAAAATCCCGGCGATGGACCAATTAATTGAATGGTTAGAGCAACATATTCCAGAGGATGATGGACGGGTATCGCTAGTACATGGCGACTACCGCCTTGACAACATGATGTTCGCGCCCGATGAGGTGCGCGTCATTGCAGTGCTTGATTGGGAGCTATCGACGCTTGGTCATCCTTTTGCCGATCTGGCGTATCAGTGTATGCAATTACGTATGCCCGCCAATGCAGGCGATATGAGCGGTCTGGCCGGTGCAGATCGAGGTGCGCTGGGTATTCCCACTGAGGCCGAATACGTGGCGAGTTACTGTGAAGCGATGGGAATCGAGAAGATAGACCATTGGGCATTTTATCTAGCCTTTAGTTATTTCCGTTTGGCGGCGATTGCTCAAGGTGTTGCGAAACGTGCGCTTGATGGCAACGCCTCAAGCAAAAAAGCCAGTAAGGTGGGCGCGTATGTTGCCCCGCTGGCGATGGGTGCCTTGCACGTTGTTAAAACAGAAAGTTAAAACAGAAAGTTAAAACAGAAAGTAAAAGCAGCAGCCCAAGCGCTACTGTGATTGCTCGCGTGACACTCCTAGATCGACGTGGAGTGCGGAGGGAAACATTAGGTCCCCGACGAGCAGTGCTATCGAGGATGATGAATTGTTTTGGTGTTCGTCGGTCCTTAGATGTCCGACTTAACAAAGAGAAAGAAAATGAAAGCAATTGTATGTAACGACTTCGGTCCGATTTCAGACTTAAAGCTGCAAGAAATTGAAGCGCCAACGCCCGGTAAAGGTGAAGTATTGATTAAAGTTCTGGCCACCGGTGTGAACTTTCCTGATGGTCTTTTGGTGCAAGGCTTGTATCAAGCCAAGCCGGCATGCCCCTTTGTTCCTGGAATGGAGTTTTGCGGTGAAGTGGAAGCATTGGGTGAGGGCGTTAAGCACCTCAAAGTTGGCCAGCGTTTAATCGGTTCGAGCAAAGACTTTGGTGGCTTTGCGGAAAAGATTGTCGCGAATGCAATGATGGTATTGCCGATTACAGACGATGTTCCAAATACAGATGCTGCAAACTTAATGTGCGCGCATGGCACGGCGCATCATGCCCTAAAACAACGTGCTCGCTTGAAGAAAGGTGAGACACTCGTAGTGTTGGGCGCAGCCGGCGGAACGGGTATCGCGGCTGTACAGATTGGTAAAGCGATGGGTGCGCACGTTATCGCAGCTTGTTCATCGCAAGAAAAACTTGATATGGCCAAGGAAAATGGCGCTGATGAGCTAATCAACTATAGCGATGAAAACCTGAAAGACCGAATCAAAGAGCTGACCAAAGGCAAGGGCGCTGATGTCGTGTACGACCCTGTCGGCGGCGAAGCCTTTGCGGCTTGCTCCCGCTCAATGGCGCGTAATGGCCGGTTGCTTGTCGTTGGCTTTGCCTCGGGCTCCATCCCAGAATTGCCCGTAAACCTAACGCTCGTAAAAGAGTATTCAGTGATTGGCGTGTTCTGGGGCTCGTTTGTGATGCACGAGCCGATGATCTTTATGCAAAACATGCAGGAGCTGTTCGCTTGGTATCGAGAAGGCGCTGTGCGCTTGCAGACGGATGAGGTGTTTCCGCTTTCCAGAACTCAAGATGCGTTGGCCAAAGTGATGAATCGCGAAGTGAAGGGCAAAGTTGTTGTTGTCCCCGATGCCTTGCTGGATTGATGCACAACGCGAAAGATCGGTCTAAACGAAACACTATTGAACAGAGCAGAATTAAATCGAAACAAGGATTAGGAGGAATAGAATGGCGACCAAATTATTTGATTTAACAGGAAGAGTGGCATTGGTAACGGGCGCAAGTCGCGGGATTGGTGAGGCGATTGCCAAGCTGCTGGCGGAACAGGGTGCACATGTCATCGTATCAAGCCGCAAGATCGACGACTGCCAAGCTGTCGCTGATGCGATTATCGAAGCAGGAGGCGCCGCCGAAGCATGGGCCTGTCATGTTGGTGATATGGATCAGATCAAGCAGACCTTTGAATATATCGCCAATAAGCACGGCAAGTTGGATATTTTGGTCAACAATGCCGCTGCCAACCCTTATTTCGGCCACATTCTCGATACCGACATTGATGCTTACAACAAAACGGTTGATGTGAACATTCGCGGTTATTTCTTTATGTCTACTGAGGCGGGTAAGTTGATGCGCAAGAATGGCGGTGGATCGATTGTCAATACCGCGTCGATCAACGGTTTACAACCAGGCATGATGCAGGGCATCTACTCAATTACGAAAGCGGCGGTTATTAATATGACCAAGGCGTTCGCCAAAGAATGCGCACCATTTAATATTCGCGTCAATGCACTATTGCCGGGCTTAACGAAAACCAAGTTTGCCGGTGCCTTGTTCACCAATGACAGTATGTATAAAGCGGCAATGCAGATGATCCCAATGCATCGCCACGCGGAGCCAGAAGAAATGGCAGGTACTGTATTGTATTTGGTGAGCGATGCCTCGAGCTATACAACGGGTGAGTGCATTGTAGTTGATGGCGGTTTCACGATTTAAGGGCGGATAATACAAATGAGCGATAAATTATTAGATTTTGGCGGTAAGGTTGCACTTATCACAGGAGCGGCAAGTGGATTTGGCGCGGCACTTGCTGTTGAGCTCGCTGAGCGCGGCGCGAAGCTCGTGATTGCCGATTTCAACGCAGATGGGCTCGCAGAGACGGTCGATAAGGTTACGGCTACAGGCGCTGAAGTGGTGAGCGCTGTTGGCGACGTATCTTCCGAGGCGCACGCAGAAGAACTGGTTGGTTTGGCCAAGTCGAAGTTTGGTCGGCTGGATATTGCTGTAAACAACGCGGGTATTGCACCAAAACTCATGCCCTTTACGCAGATTGATGAAAAGACCTTACAACACCAGTTAGATGTGAATCTCAAAGGGGTTGCCTTTGGTATGAAGCATCAAATGCGAATGATGGCAGGGCAGAAGGACGGGAGCATTCTTAATGTCGCTTCGATGGCCGGGCTTGGCGCAACACCAATGGGTGGATCGTATGGCGCGGCAAAACATGCGGTGGTTGGTATGACCAAAACCGCCGCTGTTGAGATGGGTGCAATGAATGTTCGGGTAAACGCGATTTGTCCGTTCTTTACGGCAACACCGATGGTGGATAACCCGCATTTAAACCCAAACAATGATGATAAAGAGCTCAATAAAACCCTAGCTCGCGGTTGCCCTCTGAAGCGTATTGCGCGGGTAGAAGAGATCGTCAATGTCATGGTGATGATGCTATCGCCAGCAAACACGTATATGAACGGTATTGCTGTTCCCGTGGATGGCGGTATGTCGGCGATGTGAATTGGGTGAAATAGCGACAGCGATTGCTTAAGCTGTGATGAAAGCGTGTTCAAATTGCGCACTGATGTGCATGTGAACTCTGCTTTCTCTCAAACGTTCGCTTTGCCTGAGCCGCCCTCGCAACGCTATATAGAATTAAGGCATCAGAGTACTTTTACTCTGCCTCTTTG
>NZ_LWFU01000517.1:0-6642 GCF_001635135.1 Oleiphilus sp. HI0080 | reverse complement strand
GCCTCTGCAGTTCTTCAAAAATACTTTTCTCGTCTCCCGCTGCTGTGCCATAAAGCTTGACCAAAAGAGCATCATTTGTTTTTGAGGCAGAGACGGGTTCTGCAAGCCATGTTTGTAGCTCCGTACGCCCTTTATGACTAATTTCATATACTTTTTTGTCCGGTTTTCCTTTTTGAGTCGCGTTCTCGCAATTTATCAGGCCGTCCTGATTAAGTACTTTCAGCTGATGATAGATCTGCTGGTGCTTGGCATTCCAAAAGTAACCGAGGCTCTCACGAAAGTGTTTTAGTAGATCGTAACCAGAGCTGGGCTCTTGTTCGAGCATGACTAGGATGGCGTGCTTTAGGGACAAACTCTTTACTCTTTTTATATGCAATTTGTTGCATAATATTTTAGAACTGAATACTATGCAAAAAAACATAAAAAATTATCTAAAAAGGCTGCTTTGATTATGGTTCGCACTGGTACACGTTTTCGAAAGAAAAAGGCTTCAGATCATTATGATGTGATTGTCATCGGCTCCGGTATCGGTGGGCTGGCAAACGCTGCATTGCTTTCTAAGTTAGGTAAAAAGGTATGTGTGCTGGAGCAGCACTATACGGCGGGTGGTTACACGCATGCATACGAGCGCGAAGGTTATGAGTGGGATGTGGGTGTTCATTATATTGGCGAGGTGCACCGACCGCACAGTACATTGCGCCGCGTATTTGATGTTATTACTGACGGAAAGCTTGAATGGGCGGAGATGGATCCTCTTTATGATCAAATCGTGATAGGTGAAGATTACTACGACTTTGTTGCTGGAAAAGAAAACTTCATTGAACAGATGGCTTTTCGTTTTCCGGACGAAGCAGCCGCGATTGAAAAATACGTCGAGCTTCTATACAAAACCAGCTCTCTTGTTCCTAAGTTTTTCGCCGGCCAAGCGCTACCCAAAGTGGCCGGCTCACTATACAACCGTTTTAAAGAGAAACTGCTGCCAGACTATTTGTTCAAAACCACGTATGAGGTGCTCTTTGAGCTAACGGATAACCAAGAGCTTATTGCCGTGTTAACAGCGCAGTGGGGCGACTATGGGCTGCCTCCAAAGAAATCTGCATTTATCATGCATGCCATGGTTGCGAAACATTATCTTAATGGTGGTGCATACCCTGTGGGAGGTGCAGCAAAGATCGCTGAAACCATTATCCCCTTGATTCAAGCGGCTGGTGGAGAAGTGTTTACCTATGCCGGAGTCGATGAGGTGCTGGTTAGAAATAACAAGGCTTATGGTGTCCGGCTCGTTAAAGGTGAAGAAATTACAGCAGATGCAGTCGTCAGCTGCGCGGGGCTAGTACCGACGATCAACAAGCTTTTGTCTGAAGAAGTCGTCAAGGCTAATGGCTACGACAAGCTGGTAAATAAGGTTCAGACATCCTCTGCGCATCTTTGCATTTATGCTGGGTTTAAAGGGAATGCAGAGGAGCTAGGAATTCCGAAGAAGAACTTCTGGATCTATCCAACCTACGATCATGACGCTTCAGTCGAGGCCTTTCATGAGAGTAAAGATTATGATTTTCCGCTTATCTATATCTCTTTTCCTTCTGCAAAAGATCCTAACTGGGATGAGCGTTATCCCAATAAGTCTACTGTTGAGATCGTCACAGTATGCAAGCCTGAGTGGTTTGAGCAATGGCAAGGAACAACGTGGGGCAAACGAGGTGAAGAGTACGATGATTTGAAGCAGGAATTGACTGATCGTCTAATGGCGACCCTATATAAGCAAATGCCTCAATTAAAAGACGCGCTTGATTATGTTGAGCTTTCTACGCCTCTTTCGACGCAATGGTTCCAGTGGAATGAGGGCGGTGAAATATACGGAATTGAACACGATGTTGATCGTTTTCGGCAAAACTGGATTCACCCGAAAACAGAAATCAAAAACTTCTATTTGACTGGCTCGGACGTGGTGACTGCTGGAGTTGGTGGAGCGCTCATGGGTGGTGTTATGACCACGATGGCGATGATGGGGCTCAAGGCAAGTAAAGTCACCGAGTTGCTAAAGAAAGGCGTTATTTCGACATGATGTTCTGGCGGATCTCGGACATTGGCTTAGGGGGCTATGCGTAGTGTATTGCGCCAAGTATCTTGGCCTTTTTGGCCCCCGTCACAGACGGAAGATTTCCAGGCCGTCTTTCGAGAGTTTCTCTAGCAAGCCAAGCGAATGCAGCAGCCTCGACGTCATCCGCCGGAAGTCCTAGCGTATCCGTTTTGTTTAATAAAGTGGCCTTTGATAGAGCTTTTATCCTCTCAACCAAGAATGCGTTATGAGAGCCTCCTCCGCAAACATAGATCTCGACAGGCTCTTTCGTGCTTTCTTGTTTAATGGCGTCAGCGACGGTTGTCGCTGTTAGCTCTAGCAAAGTCCGTTGAATATCTTTGGGTGAAGCATTCTCAATCGAATTCTTTTCAAGCCAGGTCATGTTGAAGTATTCCCGGCCAGTGCTTTTGGGTGTCGCCCGAGAAAAATATTCATCGCTGAGCAGTTTCGAGAGTAACGGCTCGATAATCTCTCCGGTTTGGGCCCATCGACCATCTTTGTCGTATGGTGTTCCAAGGTGTTTTTCTGTCCAGCGGTCCATTAATGCATTTGCCGGGCCGATGTCATAGCCATAAACGGATGCTGATGCTTCTTCTTGAGGGAGTACACTAATGTTGCTGATGCCGCCCAAGTTTATGATCAAGCGCTTTGATTTTTCGCTCGAAAAGACTTGCTTGTGAAAGGCAGGCACTAATGGCGCGCCTTGCCCGCCTGACATTAAGTCGGCCATTCGAAAATCAGCAACCGTTGTAATCCCAGTGATTTCACTTACCGCAGCAGCAGAGCCAATTTGAATTGAGAAAGGATGGTCTAAGTCCGGTCGGTGCCGGATGGTTTGTCCGTGGCTCCCGATCGCTTTGATCTCAGAGCGAACGACAAAGTGATGTGCTTCAATGAATTTGTTTATAGCGTGTCCGATGAATCGGCCAAACGCGGTGTGGGCTCGTCCAAGCCGTTCAATTTCGCTAGGGCCAGGCGAGCAAAGAGATGATAAATCCGCTTGCAGTTTGTCTGGGATTTTTTCGCAGAATGAAGCAGCGACCTCGCAGAAATCTTCTTCGAAGGACACAAGTGCGAGGTCTAAACCATCAAGGCTTGTGCCCGAGATGCAGCCAATATAGTACTCTCGGGGCATGCCTGGTCGCTATTGTGCGTTAAACGCGAGTTGATAATCCTCACGCAGTGTTTGCAGTTGCGCTAAAAGAGGTTTGGTCTGCAGAGCAAACTGCGTTAACTCCTCGCTTGGTACTGGTTTCGCATGAGGTAGTTTTACCCGGACAGGGTTTTTGTGTACGCCGTTAACGCGAAATTCGTAATGCAGGTGAGGGCCAGAGGCGAGTCCTGTGCTACCAACATAGCCGATAACTTGCCCTTGCTTAACGCGTTTTCCTGTTTTTACGTTTCGCGCAAATTTAGTCATGTGAGCGTATAGCGTCGTGATTTTCTGGCCGTGCTGCAATATCACTGCATTGCCATAACCACCTTTGCGGCCCGCAAATACGACTTTTCCATCACCTGTTGCTTTAATTGGTGTGCCTCGTGATGCCGCATAGTCAGTGCCTTTGTGGGCGCGGATCTTGTGTAGGACCGGATGCTTTCGCTTAAGATTGAAATGCGAAGAAATACGTGCAAAGTCTACAGGGGTGCGAAGAAACGCTTTGCGCATGCTTTCACCAGATGGGGTGTAATAGTTTGAAACGCCGCTCGAGTCTGTAAACAGAACCGCTTCAAGGTTGCGTCCTTGATTGCTAAAATTCGCCGCGAGGATTTTGCCGTTTTTGTACTTTTTGCCGTCCACATAAAGCTTTTCGTATATAAGGCTAAAAGCGTCTCCTTTACGGATGTCTAAAGCAAAATCAACATCCCATCCAAAAATGTTTGCGAGGCCCATTATCTGGGCTTGAGACATGCCCGCTTTTTGACCTGCAAGAAATAAAGACGAGTCGATGACGCCCTCAACATATTCGAGCTCTACTTCAGGCTCCTTGGTTGCGATCTCAGTACTAAAACTGCTGTCATCTTGACGGTTCAGGTAAACGCTTTCGATTGGTGAGCGATCTAACCTAATTCTAATGAGTTTCTCGCTTTCATCGCTGAGAAAGGCGATCGTCTCGCCAGGGTAGATTCGTGTCAGCTCTTTATTCTTATTTCCTGCGCCAAGGACCGCATACATCGTGGTGTCGTTGTAACCGGCTTGTGAAAAGAGTTTAGATAGAGTGTCGCCTTCTTTGACGGTAAAGCTGTGCCAATTCTCAACTGGCTTTGTTGGCTCAGCTGGCGGCTTTACTTCATCGTGTAGAGCAGCAATCGATGAGCTCGGCACGTCGCTAATTTCAAGCTGCACCGTCGTGCTCTTGTTGGCGTTTACTTTGCTGCTCGGGCTGATAAGCAGAACCAATGTCAGGAGAGCGCCAACAGTGCCGGCAGCAAGCATGTGGGTTTTAGGAAATGCGTGAACCAAAATTTTGCCTTAATTCAGTAACTAAACGGAGTGTTATAACAATATTTCTAAGTATAGAGCTCTTCGCGCACTCCGCAAAGAGGAAGTGCTGAAAGGAGGCTTACATCACGATTAAAATTGGTATAATGCCGCACTTTTTATGATTGAGAGCGTTTTATAAGCCCGAGAGGCGCATTGTAAGCGTTAAAGAGGGCTTGGAGAAGAGTTGATGGTAAGTGTAGAAGAGCAACTTGCGCTAATTAAGCGTGGTGCGGATGAGTTGATCGTCGAAGAGGAATTGGTCGAAAAATTAAAGGCTGGGAAAAGGCTTCGTGTAAAGGCGGGGTTTGATCCAACGGCTCCTGATTTGCATCTTGGTCATACCGTTCTCATTAATAAGCTGAAGCAGTTTCAGGATTTGGGGCACGATGTCTTGTTCTTGATCGGTGACTTTACCGGAATGATCGGAGATCCAACAGGAAAAAGTGCAACGCGTCCGCCATTAACGGCTGAGCAAGTAATGGAGAATGCTCAGACTTATAAAGAGCAGGTGTTTAAGATTCTAGATCCTGAGAAAACCACAGTGATGTTTAACTCGGAATGGATGAGCAAAATGAGTGCGGGCGATATGATTCGCTTGGCTGGGCAATATACTGTTGCGCGGATGTTGGAACGTGATGACTTCAGTAAGCGTTTTAAGGGGGAGCAGTCAATTGCTATCCATGAGTTTTTATATCCTCTCGTTCAAGGTTATGACTCCGTAGCGATGTGTGCAGATGTGGAATTGGGGGGGACTGATCAGAAGTTTAATCTTCTTATGGGGCGTACTTTGCAGAAAAGCGCCGGACAGCCCCCTCAGAATATTGTAACGATGCCGCTTCTAGAGGGATTGGATGGTGTGCAGAAGATGTCTAAGTCTTTGCACAACTATGTTGGGGTAAATGATGCGCCTGGGCAGATGTACACAAAGTTATTGTCGATGCCTGACGCATTGATTTGGCGATATTTTGAGCTGCTAAGTTTTAAGGATATGACTGAGGTTTCTGAGTTAAAGGCGTCTGTCGATGCTGGGCGTAACCCTCAAGAGGTCAAAGATATATTTGCTCGTGAAATCATAGAACGCTTTCATGGGGCTGAAGCTGCTGCCAGTGCGCACAAAGGAGTGGGCAATCAGGTTGCTCTTGGTGAGATTCCGGAGAATCTTGAGGAGGTTGTGGTTGATGCGGATTCGCAGGAGGAGCTGCCTATATCTGCAGTGTTGCGCTTGGCGGGTTTGGTGAAGAATGGTGCAGCTGCTAAAGATGTGCTTGGGCGCGGTGCAGTCTATGTTGACGGCAAGCCGGTTGAGGCGACACTAAAGCTTCGGGTCAGTGGGCGCTTTGTGGTGCAGGCAGGCAAGAAGAAAATTGCTCGGGTGGTTATTAAGTAGTCGTTGCGCGTTGAAACTCGATTTTTTATAAAAAAGGTGTTGACCGCAAGGTCAGGATATTTATAATGCGCGCTCGCTTTGAGAGACAGCCCGCAAGGGTTGAACGAAAAGCGAAGACGAGCCGGGTTAGCGGAAATATAGGCTATATAAGTACCTGGTTTTGTTGATAACTTTTCGCTGATTTGTTGGCTTCAAAAAATAAATCAGAAACTTCAAAAAAGTCGTTGACAAGAATGTGAGGCTCTGTAGAATACGCGCCTCGCTTGAGGGAACGAAGCAGTTCATCAAGCACCGATCTTTAAAAATTAACCAAGCAATTCGTGTGGGCGCTGACTGAGATGATGTCACGTTAAAGCTTTGAAGTTCTTAGGAGTTTCTAGCTATTAAGAGATTATCAAGTCAACGTTCTGTGAATTCATTTATTGTAAACAGTAATTGTTTTATACAGTAGTTTTACTTGAGCAAAATTTAGATTCCTTTTGGAATCACTTGAGAGATTAAACTGAAGAGTTTGATCATGGCTCAGATTGAACGCTGGCGGCAGGCTTAACACATGCAAGTCGAGCGGTAACAGATCTAGCTTGCTAGATGCTGACGAGCGGCGGACGGGTGAGTAACGCGTAGGAACCTGCCCAGTAGTGGGGGATAGCCCGGTGAAAACCGGATTAATACCGCATACGCTCTACGGAGGAA
>NZ_LWFU01000516.1:0-4982 GCF_001635135.1 Oleiphilus sp. HI0080 | reverse complement strand
GATAGTTGAGTAGATCAGTCTGAAGTGAAAAACAGACAACTTTTTTATCCGTACCAAAAAAAAACAAGCTTTAGTGAGCTATTTGCTGACGTGCTGCGTGACGCAAACAATCATGAAAACGAGCAAGCACCCAACGCCTTCTCGCGCGCTCAAAATCACAAAAGCCTAAGCCCCGCTAGGCAGGAAGGTGCCCTGTTTTGACGTAGATAGTACAACCATCTTCTTTGGTAAAGGGATGGTGCTGACTCATGTGCGGACTGCGAATCCAAGTGCCTTTCGGGTAGACGCCATGCTCATCATAAAACGTGCCTTCTAGAACAAAGACCTCTTCACCACCCCAATGACGATGGGGATTAAAAATGGTATTCGGTGCCCAGCGCACAAGTGCAATATGCTCACCCTCGAACTCATGCAGCGGCATAACCGACAACCCGTCTACTAAACCCGGTAGCCAGCACGTAGCGTGCGTATCGATATTGACCGAAGCCGAGTCACGCGCATCGAACTGATGCAACTTCACGAAGATTGTCGCACCCTGTTCACCTATTTTTGGTTGATGCGCCGTGCCGATAGGATTGCGAACGTACGTACCTTTTGGATAGACACCATGCTCATCCTCAAACACACCATCCAACACAACAAACTCTTCACCACCATCGTGCGTGTGTTCGGAAAATTCGCTGTTTGGAGCATATCGGACAATCGAAGTTGCGCGAGCTACCTCATCACCAACACGATCCAGCATCATGCGCTCAACACCCGGCATTGGAGAGTCGACCCATTGATAGCTAGATGGATCAACAACAAAACGCGCATCAAAATCAGCTCTCAGTTTTGTTGTCATGGCGCAGCGCTCCTCACACAGATTACAAATAACAGAAGTCTAAGTAGAACGATCCAAAAATCAGGAAAGCCTAAAAATAAGGTCTGCCCCCTCAGCGGACGGCAGACCTTGTAAAAGCTGAGACTAGACTACGCAGCAACACTTTCCTCAGACGCATTCTGCTCGGCATAAAGCGCTTCAAGGCGCTCAGAATTAGCCAACAAATATTCAAAGGCGCTAAGAGAGGCTTTCGAACCTTCACCCATCGCAATCACGATCTGCTTGTAAGGAACGGTGCTCACATCACCCGCGGCATAAATGCCTTTACTTGAGGTATGGCACTTCTCATCAATGATAATCTCGCCATATTGGCTTGTCTCGATCACATCCTTGACAAAGGCACTGTTTGGCACAAGTCCGATCTGAACAAAGATACCGTCCAGCGCGACGTTTTTCACCTCATCGCTGGTGCGGTCAAGATACGTCAAGCCGTTCACTTTGCCGTCTGCGGCCGTCACTTCCTGAGTCGCGGCACTCTTGATAATGCTGATGTTATCGCGCTTCTCTGCTTGATTAATCAGCACCTGATCCGCCCGCAGCGTATCGCCAAACTCAAGAACGGTAACGCTTTTAACAATACCGGCAAGATCCAGCGCCGCTTCAATACCTGAGTTACCACCACCAATCACGGCAACATCCTTACCTTTAAAGAATGGGCCATCACAGTGTGGGCAGTAAGCGACACCGTTACCAATGTTTTCTTTCTCACCAGGTACGTTTAGCTCTCTCCACTTCGCACCCGTCGCTACGATCAGTGTTTTTGTGTCAATACGCTCACCCGATGACAGCACAACCGTTTTAATTTCTTCATCGATCACCTCGCTCACACGCAAGTGCTCTTTTACGGTAATGTCGTAATCGTTCATGTGTGCAATCAAATTACCCGTCAATTCTGGGCCGGTTGTACTTGATACTGAGATAAGATTCTCGATGCCCATGGTATCTTTCACCTGACCACCCAAACGCTCTGCGATCAAAGTGACTTTCAAGCCTTTACGGGCACTGTAGATAGCTGAAGCGACACCGGCCGGACCACCGCCGATTACCGTGACATCTTGCAGCGGCAGCGCGTTTTCCTCGTCCGCTTGCGCAATACTTTGGTCGCGTTCCATCAATTTTTCGATCAACTGAGCCGCATCCACTTTACCGTTCGCGAAAAGCTCACCGTTGACGTAAACACTTGGTACGCCTTGAATATCGCGCTCTTTAATCACGTCTTGGAACAAGGCACCATCAATCATCTCGCTCGAAATGTTGTCGTTGAGCAAGGCAAACTGATTTAAAGCCTGTACAACGTCTGGGCAGTTGTGACAGCTAAGTCCAATGAACACTTCAAAATGCAGTTTTTCGTTCACCCGACCGACCATTTTCTGCAATGACTCATCCAGCTTTAAAGGCGTTCCCGTCGACTGTAGAACCGCGAGTATCAACGAATTGAATTCGTGACCACTTGGGATTCCTGAGAATTGAACGCCTGTGTCTTTACCATCCACTTCAATAAAAAAGCTAATTGGACTGCGCAAGCTTGTGTCGCGCTCTACAAGCGACAGTCGCTCATTGGTTCCGGCAATGTCCGTCAGAAAAGATTTCAATTCCTCACGCTTTTCATGCTCACCACTTTGCAGAACAAAGGTAAGCGGCGCCTGCATGTTCGCAGTGTATTGTTTGATCGCTTGTAAAATGTCTTGAGATAACATAATTGACTCCCGCTAAATGGATAACTGAAAAGGGTTAGAAGCTCAGGAGAGATGTTTCGATGAATCCTCTCCCCTGTATTTTCACAACATCGCTAGCGGTGTCATGAGAGCTGTTTGGGCAGACTTATTTTTGAAATTAATTACGTCGCGAGAGAAGCTAAGGCTAGGCAAAGTTTGTTGAGGAAGCGGAGCTTACTAGTAGTAAGTGAGCATTCCGAAACACGCTTTAACACAGCCTTAGCAATCGCAGCAGGAATTAATCCAAAAATTAGATCTTGCCGACTAGATCAAGTGAAGGCGCTAGCGTTTCTTCACCCTCTTTCCAAGCTGCTGGACAAACTTGGCCTGGGTTGTTGCGAACGTACTGCGCGGCTTTGATCTTACGAACCAAATCTTCTGCGTCTCGACCGATGCCTTCTGCTGTGATTTCCATTGCCTGAATCACGCCATCAGGGTCGACGATGAACGTACCACGATCTGCAAGACCTTGATCTTCACGCATTACTTCAAAGTTGCGCGTAATTTCACCTGTTGGATCGCCGATCATTGTGTACTTGATCTTGTTGATCGTATCTGAAGAATCGTGCCACGCTTTGTGCGTGAAGTGTGTGTCAGTAGAAACTGAGTAAACCTCTACACCACGTGACTGCAGCTCTTCATACTTGTCTGCCACATCGCCAAGCTCTGTTGGGCAAACGAACGTAAAGTCTGCTGGATAGAAGAAGAACACAGACCATTTGCCTTCCGTGTCTTTATCGCTTACTTCAATGAACTCACCGTTTTTGAAAGCTTGCGCGTTGAACGGTTTGATCTTGGTATTGATTAGTGCCATGTCAGTTTCCTCTTTGAATGGTGACACCGGAGTGTCGTTAGTGGCTATTGCCTTAAGTTCGAGAGTAAGAATAAGCTGACTCGACAAATCCGTAAATTTGAATTAACTTGAAACTCTATTCTATTTTTTAGAACGACAGCGATGCGCTCTGTTCGAAAAGCATTTCTCAAATGAGGGCCCTATGATTTCCATTAAGCAACTTAACTATGCGAGAGCCGTTGGACGCACTCTTCATTTCAAGCACGCGGCAGAAGAATGCAATGTCAGCCCATCCGCTTTAAGCACCGCACTCAATGAGCTCGAAAATCATCTCGGAATGAAAATCTTTGAGCGAGACACCAAGAAAGTGCTGATCACGCCCGCAGGAAAAACCGTACTTGAACGCGCTGAAAAAATATTGGTTGAAGTCGAAGACCTCCAATCGATGGCAACACTGAACCAAACACCATTAAGCGCGCCGATGTCGGTCGGGTTTATTCCGACAATTGCACCGTTTCTGCTACCTAACTTATTAAAAGAGATCAACACTAAGCACCCCGGCTTTCAGCTCATGGTTAGTGAAGAGCAATCTCACGTGCTGGTTGAGAAAGTCCGTTGCGGCGAATTAGATGCGGGCATACTGGCCCTGCCCTATGCCTGCGAAGGTCTGCTGACCTTTGAATTTTGGCAGGAGGACTTTTATTGGATTGCGCGCTTCGATAACGCGTTTGCGGATATGCATGAGATTGGTCGTGAGGAGTTAGAAAAAAGCCAACTGATGCTGCTCAAAGAAGGCCATTGCCTGAAAGATCATATTCTCGACGCTTGCCAGATGTCTGAGCGACAAGCCGAACACGGCTTTAGCGCGACCAGTTTAACCACCTTGGTACAAATGGTAGCAGGTGGACTAGGCACCACATTGGTACCCGAAATGGCACTCAAACAGCTGCTTAACCAAAATCATGAATTGGCGTCTGTGCATCTCAACGAGCCAGGCCCGCATCGCAGCATTGCTATCATCATGCGTCCGAATTATCCACGTGTGACAAGTATTGAAGCATTAAAAAAGCTTGCTCAAGACGCGCTAAGCCCTCTTCGCAAGGGGAGTTTCGATTGAAGTGGGCTGTTCGTCGATCCAAGGCATCAGAGTTTCGATCGGCATAGGGCGTGCAAAGTGATACCCCTGCAATACGTCGACGCTTTTACCGACGAGGTACTCTGTTTGGCTGTCTTTTTCGACGCCTTCAGCGACAACTCGACAACCCAGCTGGCGCGAAAGATAGATAATGACATCCACAATACTCCGGCCCGTATCGCTCAACTCAATGTCGTCGACAAAGCTCTTATCAATCTTGATCTCATTGACCGGGAGCTTCTGCAAATAAGCAAGCGAAGAGTATCCCGTGCCGAAATCATCAATCGACATATCAAAACCTAGGGACTGTAAGTTCTGCATTTGAATGATTGCGTTGTCGATATTCTCCAGAACAGTGCCTTCTGTTATTTCTAATGTGAGGCGACTTGGCGGCACATTAAACCCAGAGATAATGTCCAACAGCGCAGTTTCAAAATCGTCTTTGGAGAACTGGCA
>NZ_LWFU01000515.1:0-5234 GCF_001635135.1 Oleiphilus sp. HI0080 | reverse complement strand
AGGCGAAATAGCCCGCTGCAACGCAGGTAATAAGTAGCAGAGGTGCAATTAAAGAAGCTTTGTTTCGTTTGGCCAAGCGTTGGCGGTGGCGCTGCGTTTCGAAAATCTGCTCACGCTTTTCTAACAGCAATTGTTGCTCTGCTAACTGCTGCTCTCGCGCCAATAACTCTTTCGCTTTGTTTTGCGTTGCTCGTTCACGCTCGGCAACGTCTTGTTGCAGTGCCGAAATGCGCTCATTTGAGCGCTTTATGTAGTCTGCTTCAACATTCATAGTTTGCGCCGTTTTATTGTTATTTGCTGTATTGTTCGGATGTTGTACGGATCGCACATTTTCTTTGTCAATTTCAGCTTCTGGGGCTAGGTTTGTCATCTTAAACCTTGCTAAGTTTTGCGTAGGAAAGCACAAGCCACTTATTGCCGTGCTCTTGAAACATAATTTGAATGCGTGCGTGAGGGCCGCGGCCCTCGTAATTCACAACAGTTCCTTCGCCAAACTTTGGGTGAGCAACTAATTCGCCAAGTTGAAAAGCGGGGGCTTCATCGCCTGGAATTTGCTGGCTGCTCGCGCCAAAAGAAACCGGCCGCGATACGGTATTGCGAATACGTACTTCCTGAATGGTATTGCTTGGAATTTCGCGAACAAAACGGGAAACAGGATTGAACTTCTCTTCGCCATATAATCTTCGTGACTCGGCGTAAGTAAGCACTAGCTTCTCCCTTGCGCGAGTGACGCCAACGTATGCAAGGCGACGTTCCTCTTCAAGCCGTCCAGGCTCCTCCATCGACATGCTGTGCGGAAATAGGTTTTCCTCCATACCGACCATAAACACCAATGGAAACTCCAACCCTTTCGCGGAGTGTAAGGTCATCAATTGAACACTATCTTCGTGCTCCGCCGCCTGCTGTTCGCCTGCATCCAGTGCAGCCTGAGCTATAAACTGCGACAAGATCGGTTGCTCGTCATCTTCTGGCTCGTAGTCTTGTGTTGAGCCAATGAGCTCTTCGAGGTTTTCTTTACGAGCCTGACCCTTTTCGCCTTTTTCCGAGGCATGGTAATCCATGAGGCCCGAATCTTTCACGGCGGTCTCGCAGAGCATGCTGAGCGAAAGTTCGTGAACTTGGCTCGATAGCACTTCAATGAAATCCATAAACTGAGCCATCGAAGATTTGGCTTTACCCTTTAAAGCGCCTTGTTCGAGGAGATAGGCACATGCTTGCCAGAGAGAGCAGCCTTCGTCGCGCGCACGCTCTCGAATTGAGGCCATGCCTTTTTCACCGAGCCCGCGAGGAGGAACGTTGGCAACTCGCTCAAAAGCGGCATCGTCGTGTTGGTAATGTACAAGACGCATATATGCCATTGCATTACGGATTTCCTGACGATCGTAGAAACGGAGTCCACCATAGATGCGATATGGTATTTGCGCCCGAATCAAAGACTCTTCGAGAACGCGTGACTGCGCGTTAGAGCGGTAGAGTATGGCGCAGTCTTGGCGTAAGTTCCCTTGGTCAACCCAGCCGGTGATACGATCTGCGATATAGTTTGCTTCATCTTGTTCATTGAACCCAGCATAGAGATCGATAAGCTCGCCTTCGCTGTCATCGGTCCAAAGCTGTTTGCCCAGGCGACTGCCATTGTTCGCTATGAGTGCGTTAGCGGCCTCTAAGATGTTGCCGGTCGAGCGATAGTTTTGCTCCAAACGAACGATACTGCTGCCAGAAAAATCGATTTCAAACTGTTGAATATTTTCAATCTTTGCGCCGCGCCAACCATAAATACTTTGGTCATCATCGCCGACGACCATGACAGGGATGCGATTCCCGGCGAGCACTCTCAACCATGCATATTGTACGGTGTTGGTGTCTTGAAACTCATCGACGAGCAAGTAGCTGAAACGGTCTTGATAGTGGGCCAAAAGAGCAGGGTGGTTTAACCAGATTTCATGAGATCGAAGCAGTAATTCACCAAAGTCGACGAGCCCGGATTGCTGACATTGTTCTTCATAGTCTAGATAAAGGGATGCGAGCTGCCTGTCGAAAGGATTCTTTGCGGGGGGGAGGTGTTTCGCGCGAACGCCTTCATCTTTGCGACTGTTTATGAAGCCGGCAACTTGTCTTGGTGGGCAACGGGACTCATCAATATTTCGTTCGCGCATCAAGCGTTTGACGATACGTAGTTGGTCATCGGAATCGAGAATTTGAAAATTCTCGGGCAGTTCTGCTTCGCGGTAATGGGCGCGTAAAAAGCGGTGTGCGATTCCGTGGAAAGTGCCAAACCACATTCCTCTACCAGACAAATTTAGCAACTCTTCAATTCGTCCGCGCATTTCTCGCGCAGCCTTATTGGTGAAGGTAACAGCCATAATTGAGTTTGGGCTAATGCCTTCGATTTGCATCAACCATGCAATGCGATGGACGAGAACGCGGGTTTTACCACTACCCGCACCAGCAAGTACCAGCATGTTTTGCATTGGCGCCGCGACAGCCTCACGCTGCGCGTCATTTAGACCATCCAGAAGGTGGGAGACATCCATTGAGCTATTCAGTTGTTTCTTGATTTCGGGGCAGACGAGTATATCAGGACGCAATGGCTTGTTCAGGTTAATTCCTGCTCATTGAGTCTGAAGGTTTGCGGGCTTTTCTTTAGAATCGCGGGGCAAAAAGGAGTACACTGCAACGACGATAATAATCACCTTAACCAGACTCTTTAGTGTGAAACTTCCAGCCGTTTTAAGCCTTTGGTCGGCGCCCCAACTCAGTGTGTTGGAGCGGGTCTCATTTTATGGCGTCTGGGTGTTGGCCGCGCTCGTCTGGTTAATGCATTTTGAAGCCCAAGCGACGGATGCGCTTTTTTCCTTTTTGCTGGCGGCCGTCGTGTTGTTGGCTGGAGTGCCTTTAGTTGCCGTTTTTAGTCGTCGAATGCTGGATGAAAAATGGTTGGTTCTAGAGTCGGCACTTCCTGCTGTCATTTCGCTTACATGGGCGCTTGCTTCGTACTACGCTCCTGCTCTGGATAGCAGTACGATCTTTGTTTTTTCACTTCTTGGTCTGCTCAACTGTTTGTTGGCGAGGCCTTTTGGTTTTTATATTTGGTTGACTGCAAGCGTGCCCGTGCTCGTTGCCATTAACCTAATGATGCTAAATGCTCTAAACGCATCCGCGGGCTCGGTGATGACCTTAATGAATCTCCTGTTTTTAGGACTGGCGATGAGTCTTGGTCAGGTTCAGCGTGGCGAGAAGTCTATCTTACCGCGGGTAAAAGGCGGCGCAGAGCAAGATTTAGCGCAGCTTCGCTATGAGAAGAATCGGCTCAATACGGCATTGTTGAGTACTGAGCAGGATCTCGAGCAAAAGATTCGTCAACGCACAGAAGCACTCGAAAAAGCGAATGCGCAGTTGAATCAGCAGGTTGCATTACGCAAATCCGTCAGCGAAGCGCTTGTGAAAAGTCAGACACGTTTAACCCAAGCGATCGAAGCCTCCAATCTGGGCTTGTTTGATTGGGAAGTGGCAGAAGGTCGCTTCTTCCAATCCAATTTCCATCATATTTTTGGAGATAAAGAGCTCAGCTCTCAAGATGTTATCGAGCGCCTTAAGCGCGTTGTGCATAGTGAGGACTATGCGGGGTTGCGCGATACCCTCAATGCTTGCCTGCAAGGTGAAAAGGCAGAATATCAGCTGAATTATCGAGTGAATGACGCGGGTGTTTGGCGTTGGATTGAGGAGCATGGGCGTGTGGTTGATGTTGACGAAGAGCATCGAGCGCGCCGTCTTATGGGGACGCGTCGCGACATCCAAAGTGATGTGCAGCGAGATGAAGAAATACGGTTGGCCAAATCTGTATTTGATCATACCTCTGAAGGCGTGATGGTCTTGGATCGCAAACAGCGCTTTTTGTCGGTGAACCCCGCCTTTACCAAGATTACTGGGCATGACTTGGATACGATCATCGGTCAGCCGCTTGTTGATGTGAGTGAGACGCCACAAACGCGGCAAGTTTATGCGCAAATCTTTGAGACGCTTGAAAGCGACGGGCAATGGCAAGGTGAACTGCTGGAGCGGCGTCGCCATAGCGATTACTACTCGCAACGGACCCAGATCAATGTGATTCGTGATGAGTCTGGCGGAATCAAATATTACGCCGGACTGATTAGTGATATGACGGATCACAAAGAAACGGATGAGAAGCTCGATTATCTCTTGAATTATGATGGCTTAACACGACTGGCAAATCGTGTTCAGTTTCAAAACCAGTTACACCGGGCGTTGATTCGATATCAAGATGAGCAGCTCCCTTTTGCGCTGGTAATGATCGATATCGATCGGTTTAAGCATTTCAACGATAGTTTTGGACATGAGATCTCTGATCGAATTCTGCAAAATGTGGCCGAGCGATTAAGTAACAGTGTTCAACGGGTTGATGTGCTTGCGCGCGTGGGTGGCAATGAGTTTGCCTGTATTGTTGCCTGCAGTCCGACCTTTAAAGTAAAGAAGTTTGCTCAGCGTCTTTTTCACGCCTTGACGGATAAACCCTATCAACTTGGTAAAAACGAAGTCGTGCTTTCTTGTAGCATTGGTATCGCATTGTTGCCACAGCATACCGAAGATATTGAAACGCTTAGCCGCTTCGGCTCTCTTGCGGTGCAAAAGGCAAAATACCACGGCGGCAATCAAATTCAGATGTTTGACGAAAGCTTGAAGACATTTTCGCGTGAGCGTCTCGAGATTGAGAAAGAGTTACGTTCCGCTCTCGTGAATGAAGAGCTCGAGGTGTATTACCAGCCGAAGCTCGATTTGAAAGAGGGGCTGATACTCTCCTATGAGGCCTTAATCCGCTGGAGCCACCCTCAGCGAGGTCTGGTTTCTCCTCAGGAGTTTGTTGCCATTGCCGAAGAGAATGGGTTGATATCAGATCTCGGCGCCTATGTTCTTTATGCGGCCTGTAACCAAACGAAAAAATGGCAGGACATGGGCTTTGGACCGCTCAGTGTGTCGGTTAACCTTGCGCCACGTCAATTGTTAGAGCCGCACCTAAAAAGCATCATCATTGAGAGTATTGCGGAGTCAGGTCTTGACGCGGGATTTCTTGAATTAGAGCTGACAGAAAGTGCCCTGAAAGAAGACATTCAGGGAGTAAGCGAGCGGCTTGCGGACTTACGCGAGATTGGCATCAAGGTATCGATCGACGACTTTGGAACGGGCTATTCATCGCTCAGTTATTTGCGCCACCTGCCCGT
>NZ_LWFU01000514.1:0-3783 GCF_001635135.1 Oleiphilus sp. HI0080 | reverse complement strand
GAGCCAGAACCAGAGCCNGAGCCAGAACCAGAGCCAGAACCAGAGCCTGAGCCAGAGCCAGAGCCAGAGCCAGAAGTTGAGCCAGAGCTTGCGAGTTTAGACGATGACTTTGCCGATGAGCTGGACGATGTCGTTGAAGAGCTTGAAAAGATCAGTGAGGATGCAGTCGCTGAGCCGACTGAGGCGGAGCCAGAGCTCGAAGACGAGGCTGAAGTCGCAGCTAGTATCGCTCAAGCGATAGAAGAGGCTGCAGAGGATCAGGGCGATGATAGCTTGACTGATGAAATCGAGGCTGCTCTTGATTTAAGCGACCCTTCCTTTGACGATGAGGAGTTTAATCTTGAAGACTTTGATATCGGTGACACGGACGATCTGCCTGATGAAGACAAGAAAGATTAGCTTGGTTTTAAGGGTTGGTTCACAAGATTCTTGTTAAAAGTGAAAAAACCTTAAATAAGCCCAATTAGTGCTTGCATGCCAAAAAAGGCGTCAATATAATACGCCCCACTTAAAGCAGGCGTGCACTGCGCTTGTTAGTATTTGACTTTATTGATGTTTTTCTAAAGTCACTCCTGTTGCGGGAATAGCTCAGTTGGTAGAGCACGACCTTGCCAAGGTCGGGGTCGCGAGTTCGAATCTCGTTTCCCGCTCCAAATTTTCTTCCTAGTTTGTCTCCTTACCCTTATAGTTGGTTCGCCCTATTTGTTTATAGAACCGATTTTGCATGTTTGAATTAAAAGCGCTTTACACCTATCCAGTGAAGTCTTGTCGCGGTAACGCGGTAACCTCCCTTACTCTGGATTCTTTTGGTCCGCAGCATGATCGACGCTTCATGTTGGTAGACTCTGAGTTCAAGCATGTGACGCAGCGAACTGACCCTCTCATGGCGAATATTTCTGTATGCTTTGATGGTGATCAGTTGCTCATGACTATTCAGAACGATGTCTGTCGCGTAAGCGTCTGTGAGTTTTCGGAGCCTTTATCGGTTAGTGTTTGGGCGGATCAGGTCGATGCTCTTGGGTTTGGCGGCCAAGAAGCCGTTAGGGTTGATCATGTGCTTTCGGAGTATCTGGGAAAGCGTGTACGGTTGGTTTTCATGCCTCCGTCCACCTACCGAGCAGTAGATCCTGCGTTTTCTAATGATGCCGCACAAGTTAGTTTTGCAGACGGCTTTCCAATTTTGTTGTGCAGCGAAGCATCTCTCGATGATTTGAACTCGCGTTTGAAAGATAGTGTTAGCATGGAGCGTTTTCGCCCAAATATAGTAATCTCGGGAGCGCCAGCGTTCGCAGAAAGCTTGTGGAAGCGCGTCAGGATTGGTGGTATCGATTTTGATTTGGTAAAACCGTGTTCTCGATGCAGTATGATTACGCTGGACGAGGAGGGCTCTTTTAACAAAGAGCCGCTTAAAACTTTGGCGAGCTATCGTTTAAACAAATATGGCGCCTGTTTTGGTGAAAACTTAGTACATCGTGGTGAAGGTTTTTTAGAGCTCGGTATGCCTCTGGAAGTGTTGGAATAGCCCAGATTTTCTTAAAATAGCTCTACTTCATCGCTATCATCGTCTTTCTTTGCTGCTTGTTCAAAATGGTGACGGTATATCTCTAGTGCTTCGGATACACTGGCTCCATTCATAATGTGTTCGAACATTAGTCTCTCTTCTTCCATAGAATAATTAGACTTTATGTCTGACTGAAGTTTGTTCCAAGCTTCGGGTTTGTTCGCGGTTTTTGGATCTGAGACAAGTTCGCTCAGCCAACAAAGATCTCGTTTTACGTGGTCTAGGCGTTGGGACAAGCGATCATAGAACTGGAATGCCACAATCGAGTTGACGATTGAACGGTGAATTTCATGCGCCTCGTTCCGAAACTTTTCTAGCTCTGCTTGTTCGTCTGGCAGTGTTGTTAAACGATTGATCTTTTCTGCGATAAATGAAAACGAGTTGGTGAGTTCAGCGACTGACTTTTCTCCATCTGTCATTGTGCATTCTATTTGCGAAACTGCGAGCGTCAGAAGGTTAATAGTAGATTTAACCTGCTCCCACTCAAGTTGCGCTGTGTTTGAATTATAGGCTGGTTCAGACATTTAGTATCTTCTCTAGCTGTGCTCTAATATGCGTCCGCTAACTAAAGTGTTGTGAATCATAGTCCAACACTTTGAAAAAGCGACTTCCTGATTGTAATTATTTGGTGATTCCCCCTGCATGAGTATCGTTCGCCTTGAAAATGTATCTTTAGCCTATGGCCTAAAACCTTTGTTGGATGAAGTTAGCTTCGCCATTGAACGAGAGCAGAGGCTGTGTTTGCTTGGTCGAAACGGCGAAGGAAAATCATCTCTTATGCGCTTGATTATGCGTGCCTCTGAGCCAGATAGCGGTCAGATTATCTTCGATAAGAATCTCAAAGTTGGCTTTCTTCCTCAGGATTTACCGGATGCAGATGACCAAAAAGCTTTTGATGTCGTCGCACAAGGTTTGCCAGAGGTTGGTCAGCTTCTTTCGGAGTATCACCATTTAATTGATGAAGGCACCGGTGATCTGGCGAAGCTTGAGCGCCTTCAGGGTGAGATTGAGGCGCGCGGTGGCTGGTCGCTTGATAATCAAGTGATGCAGATACTAAAACGCTTCAATATAAGGCCTGATGCCCAGATGTCGGAGTTGTCTGGTGGGTGGCGCAGGCGCGTGATGCTTGCTAAGGCGCTCATATCGGAGCCGGATCTTTTGTTGTTGGATGAGCCGACAAACCATCTTGATATTAACGCTATACGCTGGCTTGAGAAAACGCTAAAAGAGTTTCGAGGAGCGCTGCTATTTGTCAGTCACGACAGGGCTTTTATCAAAGCTCTTGCGACTGGCATTATTGAGCTCGATCGCGGTGCAATTCGCGCATTTCAGGGAAGTTACTCAGAGTATTTGCTCGAGAAGGAAAAGCTTCTTGAAGAGGAAGAAAAGCAGAATAAGCTTTTTGACAAGCGCCTGTCTGAAGAGGAAGCATGGATCCGTCAGGGCATTAAGGCAAGAAGAACCCGGAACGAGGGAAGGGTGCGCGCACTCAAAAAGATGCGAGATGAGCGAAAGGGCCGCATTGAGAAAGTGGGTGCCGCCAGTTTTGGTATTGATAGTGGTGAGCAGTCTGGAAAGAAAGTAGCAGAGTTGAAGAATGTGCGTTTTGCATTTGATGATGGCCGTGTACTGGTCAAGGATTTTTCCGGAACGATTATGCGGGGTGACCGTATCGGATTAATAGGTGCGAATGGGGCGGGCAAAACGACACTCTTGAAGCTAATTCTCGGGCAGCTAGAGCCTGACGCAGGATCTGTAGAATTAGGTACTAAGCTAAAGGTTTCTTACTTTGATCAGTTAAGGGATGGTCTTGATCAAGATAAAACGGTTATTGAGAATGTTGCTGATGGGCATGATTTTGTCGAGCTGGGAGGTTCGAGTCGGCACGTTATTGGATATCTAAACGACTTTTTGTTCACTGCAGAGAGAGCCAGAACACCAGTTCGGGCTTTGTCTGGGGGTGAGACCAATCGTTTATTGCTCGCTAAACTCTTTGCTCAACCTTCGAATTTAATTGTCATGGATGAGCCGACCAATGATTTGGATGTATCAACTTTAGAGCTGCTTGAAGAAAAGCTCGGAGACTATGATGGAACGCTGTTGCTAACGAGCCACGACCGAGATTTTATTGATCAGGTAGTTACTAGCACTTTGGTGTTTGAAGGTGGTGGTGTGGTTAACGAGTATGTTGGCGGCTATAAAGACTGGGTTCGACAAACAGG
>NZ_LWFU01000513.1:0-3653 GCF_001635135.1 Oleiphilus sp. HI0080 | reverse complement strand
AATTGGTAGGGCTGAGAATATCTCCTCGGCGCTTTTGTATGGCTTAGAGTTTGATGGCGAAGTTTCACTCTATGATGCGTGGAAGCTTGGTGCCAAAGGCGCATGGGTAAATTCTGAGGATCGATCTCAAGTTGTGGGTTTTCGCGGAAACCCACTCCCTGGGCAATACGAATATACGAGCGGCTTAGTGAATCAATTTTTGTGGCATTCCTATCTTGCTGAAATCGAATTCGTTTATCGAAATGAGGGTTTCTACGACCGCTCTGCGACTACGGAATTGCCCGAAAGCAAGCAAGTGCATGCCGCGCTTAAATACAGTTTTTCTGATCACCAAGTTGAGTTGGTTGGTCGCAATCTAACCGATGAGAGAATTGAAGACTTTAATCGCTATCCAGCGCCGGGTCGTCATTTTTATCTGTCTTACAAGTACGTTTTTTAACAGGGGTAACACTATGGAAGTTCGAAACATTTTTAAAAATGGGTTGGTCATGTCGGCCGCAATCTGGCTTGCTGCGTGTAGTAGCAGTAGTGATAATCCAGATTTTTCAGTGGATTGTAATGANTGCGCGGTGATCACGGGAGTCTCTGCAGATTACGCATCAAGCACAATCGACTTTGCTGAGACGAGCATGATGTTTTCGAGCCAAGGCGGTTTTGCTGCACAAGACTATTCTGACATGCGAGCGGTGACCTATGGTGACCACTTTTACCGAATCAATCGCGGTAGCTTGAGTTCAATCGCAAAATACTCGTTTGCTGATGGAGTGAACCCAATCTGGGAATTCTCGGTAGGCGCTGATACAAACCCCTATGACGTAGTGTTTGCTTCAGAAACCAAAGCGTATGTCTTACTTTGGGAGTCAAACGAGATTCTTGTGATCGACCCCAGTGTTGCTAGCAATGCGGACGAAGCAGACTTCATTGATGAAGCGGCATCGATTGATTTAACTGCCTACGATGAAGGGCTTGGCGCGACGGCGGCGGCCGGAATCATCGACGGCAGCAATCTGTACGTTTTGCTGGAGGGCTTGGATAGCACGTATGCACCGCAAACATCTCGCCTTATCAAAATAGACACGTCAACAGATACTGTCACGCAAGCCCTTGATCTGACCGTTAAAAATGCAGGCGATATGGATTTGTATGGTACGAATATTTACGTTGCGGGCAAGGGTCGTTACGCGAGTATGAACCGGCCGGTTGAGCTTACTGGTGGTATTGAGAAGATCGATATTTCAGGTATGACGATGACCAGTACCTTGCTTGTTGACGATGATGACGTGAATGTTGGCGCACAAATCATGGAAGTTGAAATCGCAAGTGCATCGAAGGGATATTTGACGCGTTACAACGCTTGGGGTGACCTTGATGTGATCACGTTCGATGCGGGAACAGGCCTTGTCTCCAATGCACCGTTAACCGATTACAGCAGTATTGACGCGCGCACTATTGAAATTGATAACGCCAATCAGCTTTGGGTAGGAATCGCTGATTTCGCAGCACCGCGTATCGATGTAGTGAGTACTTCAACAGACTTGCTAGAAGGTACCGTTAACTTACTCAACAATCCGGCCGCAATTCGTTTTGCAGATACAACAAACTAAGTAGCGCTCTATGACCACGCTGATGATTCAGGGCACCACTTCTGATGCCGGTAAAAGCACCTTGGTTGCGGCGATTTGTCGCATCCTCCATCAGCGTGGTTTGGATGTTGTTCCGTTTAAACCTCAGAATATGGCGCTCAATAGTGCGGTCACGGTTGATGGTGGTGAAATCGGAAGAGCGCAGGCCCTACAGGCACTTGCGTGCGGCCTAGAGCCACATACGGATATGAATCCGATTCTGCTGAAGCCAAATACCGATATTGGTGCGCAAGTGATTGTGCACGGTAAGGCGCAAGGCAACATGGATGCGCAAAGCTATCATCAATACAAGCGCTTAGCGATGGACGCCGTGCTGGAATCGCATCGCAGACTCGAAGAACAATACCAACACGTGATTGTAGAGGGTGCAGGTTCGCCAGCCGAGATCAATCTGCGTGACCGCGATATCGCAAATATGGGGTTCGCGGAGGCCGCAGACTGTCCCGTTATTATTGTTGCCGACATCGATAAAGGGGGCGTCTTTGCTCACCTTACGGGCACCCTCGATTTACTGAGTCAAAGTGAGCAGGACCGCGTCGTTGGCTTCGTGATCAACCGGTTTCGCGGCGACATCAAGCTACTCGAAAATGGCTTAGAATGGCTCGAAAGTAGAACGGGTAAGCCGGTGCTTGGGGTTTTGCCTTATTTGCATGGGCTAAATCTTGATGCTGAAGATGCCTTACCTCAAAACAACGCAGAGCAAACGGGCATATTCAATGTGGTTGTGCCCGTGCTGCCAAGAATCAGCAATCACACGGATTTTGAACCTTTTCGTCTGCACCCAGAGATCAACTTTACTTATGTTCCGGTTGATAGCGAGATTCCGCCTGCGGATTTGATTATTTTGCCCGGCTCAAAATCGGTGAGGGATGACTTGGCTTTTCTCAAAGAGCAGGGTTGGGAAGCCGCGCTTCAAAAGCATTTACGTTATGGTGGTAAGGTGCTCGGTATTTGCGGTGGCTATCAGATGCTTGGCAAGCGGATTGAGGACTCTCAAGGTATTGAGGGTGAAGCGGGTTCAAGTGCTGGATTTGGCTACCTGGATTTAACGACAACACTGACGGGTGACAAGGCGCTAAAACAGGTTAGGGGTAAGTTTGTTGTAGGCAACGATATCGTGACAGGCTATGAAATTCATGCTGGTCGGTCGACAGGAGCTAGCTTAGAGAAGCCGTTTATCGAATACGATAACGGGCAGTTCGATGGCGCAATTAGTGAAGATGGGCAGATAGCCGGCACTTATTGGCATGGGCTAGTAGATACACCGGGGGCACTAGATGCAATCCTGGCGTGGGCAGGCTACAAGGCCGCACAGCCCTTGGATTATGTAGCCTTGCGTGAAGCATCCCTAGATAGACTCGCCACGGAGTTTGAGCGCGCCTTAGATATGGATAAACTAATGACGATCTTAGAGGGGCGAGTATGAAGCACCTAATACTGGGTGGCGTTAAATCTGGCAAAAGTCGATACGCAGAAAACTCGGCGAGAACGTTATCTGACAAGGTTGCGGTTGTAGTCACCGCAGAACCTTTAGACGAGGAGATGAAGGCACGCATCGCACGTCATATCGCTGATCGCTCTGCACATTGGCAAACTAAAGAAGCGCCTATCGATCTCGCCGCTGCGTTAAAGCAACTGGACCGCGACCCAAGTGTTGAGGTTGTGATTGTTGATTGCTTAACCCTCTGGATTACCAATTTGCTTGTAAAACCCAAGGTCTCCGACCGCCTCGCGCACTATGTCGCCGAGTTCGAAAAAGAGCTTAAGCATTTCACTAAACCACTGCTACTTGTTTCCAATGAGACCAACATGGGCATCATGCCTGTTGATGCATTATCAAGAAGGTTTTGCGATGAGACGGGTAGGCTGCACCAGCGCCTTGCAGCTGCTGTTGATCGGGTTGATTTAATCGTTGCGGGACTGCCTGTGAGCGTCAAGCCATGACGTTGAATCTCGACATTCAAGGTCTCTGCTGGGATGTGCCCAACACGCAGCGTCGTATTCTTGATC
>NZ_LWFU01000512.1:0-8014 GCF_001635135.1 Oleiphilus sp. HI0080 | reverse complement strand
ATTTGGCTGACTATGTTGGTCGGCCATCGCCTTTATACTTTGCGGAACGTTTAACGAAAGAGGTTGGTGGCGCGAGGATTTATCTCAAACGAGAGGATCTTAATCACACCGGGGCGCACAAAGTAAACAACACGATTGGGCAGGCCTTGTTGGCAAAATATATCGGTAAGCCCCGTGTTATTGCTGAAACAGGAGCTGGTCAGCATGGCGTTGCTTCTGCAACTGTCGCGGCTCGGATGAACCTCGATTGTAAGGTCTTCATGGGAGAGGAAGATGTCCGTCGCCAGGCGTTGAATGTGTATCGAATGAAGCTGTTGGGCGCGGAAGTCGAAGGTGTGACCAGCGGAACCCGAACCCTCAAAGATGCGATGAACGAAGCGTTGAGAGATTGGGTGACGAATGTCGATAACACTTTTTATATCATTGGAACGGTGGCAGGTCCTCATCCTTATCCAATGCTCGTGCGTGACTTTCAGGCTGTGATTGGTCGAGAGGCTAGGCAGCAATGTCTTGAGAAAGAAGGTCGTCTTCCAGATGCGCTGGTCGCATGCGTGGGCGGAGGCTCAAATGCTATCGGGCTTTTCTACCCTTTTATCTGTGACGAGGGAGTTGAGATGTACGGTGTCGAAGCCGGCGGTCATGGTATCGAAACTGGTGAGCATGCTGCGCCTTTATGTGCAGGTAAGCCCGGTGTTCTGCATGGTAACCGTACCTACTTAATGAGCGATGAGAATGGCCAAATCCAAGGCACGCATTCTGTGTCTGCGGGGTTGGATTATCCCGGTGTTGGGCCGGAGCATTCATGGTTAAAGGATATGAAACGCGCGGATTATGTGTCTGTGACAGACACTGAAGCGCTGGACGCTTTTAGAAGGCTGACCTTGGTCGAAGGGATTATGCCTGCTCTAGAGACGAGCCATGCAATTGCTTACGCGATTAAGAAGGCAGCTACGATGCGGTCTGACCAAATTATGATAGTGAACTTGAGTGGTCGCGGCGACAAAGATATTCACACAGTCGCGGGTATAGACGGAATTACGGTGTAATCGAATGAGCAGAATAAAAGCAACAATGGACGCACTAAAAGCGTCGGGCAAGAAAGCGCTAATACCCTACATAACAGGCGGTGACCCTCGACCAGATTGGACCGAGAGTTTAATGCATACGCTTGTTGAAAACGGTGCAGACATTATTGAGTTAGGCGTTCCTTTCTCGGACCCTATGGCTGATGGGCCGGTCATCCAGCTTGCGTGCGAGAGGGCGCTAGAGCACAACACGTCTTTGCGTGATTTGCTTGAGATCGTTCGCTCGTTCCGTAAGACCGATGCAGATACACCGGTCGTGCTGATGGGCTATCTGAATCCGCTTGAAATGATGGGGATCGAGGAGTTTCTAGATGCGGCTGCGGATGCGGGCGTTGATGGCGTTTTGACGGTGGATCTGCCGCCAGAAGAGGCAGATTGGTTCGCTCCGATGGTTGTTGAGCGCAATCTTGATTTGGTTTTCTTGATTGCTCCGACTACGACAGATGAGCGGATACGCAGTATCTGTGAGCATAGTAGTGGCTACGTGTATTATGTTTCGGTTAAAGGTGTAACCGGCTCTGCTGCCTTAAGCACAGACGATGTAGCAGAAAGGGTGGCGAATATTAGAAGCATTGCAGACATTCCTGTTGGTGTTGGTTTTGGTATTAGCGATCCAGAATCGGCTGCTGCTGTTTCGAAAGTGTCGGATGGCGTCATCGTGGGTAGTGTTTTGGTGAACATTATTAAAGAAAATCAACAGGACTTGTCTGCTATAAAAGATAAGCTAGGATCTATGTTATCTTCCATGCGTCAGGCGATGGATGCCTAATTGAAACTAGAGAAACTTAGCAATGAGTAGTTGGCTCGACCGAATAAAGCCAAGTTCTATCCGTTCCGAGGCGAAAACTCGTGGCAGCATTCCAGAAGGCGTTTGGAAAAAATGTCCCAAATGCAGCGCTGCACTCTATCTCCCCGAGCTCAAGAAGAATCTCGATGTATGTCCTAAGTGCCAGCATCACCTTAGAGTGAGTGCGCGGCGCAGGGCAGAGTTGTTTCTGGACGAAGGCTACGAGGAGCTATGCGCGGACTTGGCGCCTGATGATCGCCTTAAATTCAAAGATACCAAGAAGTACAAAGACCGCCTGTCTGCAGCACAAAAAGAGACCGAAGAGAAAGACGCGCTGTTGGTGTTCAAAGGCTCCGTAGCCGAGTTTGATTTGGTGATGGTGGCGTTTGAGTTCAACTTCATGGGTGGCTCAATGGGCTCAGTTGTTGGAGAGAAGTTTGTTCAGGCCGTGAACTGTTGTCTGAGCGAACGTCGTCCACTAGTTTGCTTCAGTGCAAGTGGCGGAGCACGTATGCAGGAAGCATTGATCTCACTTATGCAGATGGCGAAGACCTCTGCTGCGCTGGAAAAGCTCAAGGAAGCGCGACTTCCATACATTTCTGTGATGACCGATCCGGTTTTTGGTGGTGTGTCAGCAAGTCTTGCGATGTTGGGTGATGTAAATATGGCAGAGCCTAATGCATTGATTGGTTTTGCCGGGCCTCGGGTTATTGAACAGACCGTACGAGAAAAATTGCCTGAAGGTTTTCAGAGAAGTGAATTTCTTCTTGAGCACGGTGCCATTGATATGATTGTTCACCGCGCCTCCATGCGTAGCAAAATAGTGTCTCTGCTTTCTAAGTTATTGATCAAAGAGCAAGTGATTGCAACGTCCCTTGCTGAGTCGCCGGAGAGAGAGGCTAACTCTCACTCTTCGGACGAAGCAGCGGATTTGAAAGAGGAATAGAGATTCTTCCGTGACGCTCAGCGAATGGTTAAATGATCTTGAGCAACGACATCCCACAGAAATAGATCTCGGTCTTGAACGTGTGCGGCTTGTCTTTGACCGTTTACAGCTTACTGATTCAATGCCTTATTGTATTGTGGTTGGTGGCACGAACGGCAAAGGGAGTACGCTGAAAGCGATCGAGAATGGCCTCTCTTCGGTAGGTTTACGAATCGGTACCTACACTTCTCCTCATTTATATCGTTTTAACGAGCGTATCTGTCTTCAAGGAAAAGAGGTCGGGGATCAAACGCTTGTCGATGCTTTTGATGTCGTCGAGCGCGCGCGTGGTGATATATCTCTTACTTACTTTGAGTTCACAACGCTTGCGGCTTTTGTGGTTTTTTCCAATGCTTTTCGAGCTGGAGAGCTAGACGCGATCATTTGTGAGGTCGGGTTGGGTGGCCGGCTAGATGCGGTCAACGTGCTTGACGGTGATCTGTCGCTCGTCACAAGCATTGGTCTGGATCATCAGGATTGGCTGGGCAATACCATTGAGGAGATCGCTCGAGAGAAGGCGGGTATATTTCGGCCTTCAAAGCTGGGTTTGGTGGGTGAAACATTTCCGAATTCCATTTTGAATGAGTTAATCGCCGTTGGTTATTCGCTCTCCATATACGGGGAGGATTTTGGTATTACGCACAAGGGTGATTGTCGCTTCGAGTTTTTCACCGGCTCCAAACTTGTCCTTCTAGATCCATGTCAACAAAGTAGCTTACCGAAGAATAATCTGTGTCTCGCTATGCAGGCGTGTATCATTGCGTTGGAAGCTAAGGAAGGCGGAGAGCTTACGCCCAAAACGCTAGACCGGTGTGCGAAAGCGATCTCTAAGACTCAGGTTCCTGGGCGTTTGCAGCAGGTTAGCGAGGAGCCGGTCATTATTTTCGATGTTGCTCATAACGAGGCCGCGGCACAGTTTTTAGCCGATTATCTGAGCAATAAGCATCTAGGTCGAAAGGTAAGGGCTGTTTTCTCTTGCTTGAAGGATAAGGACATCCGTGCGATTGTTAGAATTATGTCGCCATTCATAAGTGAGTGGTTTATTGCACCCCTAAAAGGCAGCAGGGCAATGTCTGTAGAAGCGATAGAAAATGAATTGTCTTTTGTTGGTGCTCAGGTGCGAAGTTTCGATGACCTTTCGGATGCGTTTGCAGCAGCGTCAGACGTTGGCTGTAGCCAGGATGCGATGGTTTTAGCGTTTGGTTCTTTTTATGTTCTTGAGTCTCTAGGAGAAAGGATTCTTGTGGAATGAGTGAAACGGTCGATAGTCTAAAACAACGTTTGGTGGGTGCATTTGTCATTTTATCGCTTGCGGTAATCTTTCTGCCTATGGTGTTTGATAAGCCGCACAGAGAGGGCAATGCCGTTGTAGAGCAAGTGCCGCCAAAGCCAATGCGTGAAACGGTTGTTATTTCACGACCAACAAAACCGGATTACAAAAAAAGGGCGGTGGAATCTGAGGGAGATTCGGAATCGGAATCTAGCTTACCCAAACTTGTCGCCGTTGAGTCTGGCATGAACGAGGCGTCAGCAACCCCTGAAGTATCGCAGGTTCCATCCAGAGACATCATAGATTCTGAGAAAAGAAGCGATGTCGTTGAGAGTGCTTCCAGCAAAGCGGATAGCAAGCCACGGATTGTTGATACAAAAGTATATAGCAATGTCTGGATGGTGCAGCTGGGTACTTTTTCAAAGCAAGAGAATGCTTATTCCTTGCGAGATAGATTAAGAAAGATCGGAATTGACGGCCATACGAAGCCTATTAAATCAGGCAGTGCTACTCGCGTGTTTGCTGGCCCCTTTGTGACGAAGAAAGAGGCCTTAAGAATCAAGCGAAAACTGGATGCTGAATTCAAGGTTGATAGTCTTGTGGTATTTTTTGAAGCGTAAATTGACCGTTTGGTTAACTTAAGTCGCTGTTATCAAACAAAAAAATAGTCAATTTCTTTAGTTTGTATAGGGTTTCTGAAACGCGTTTGTTATGATGCGCGCGAATCTGCAACCCAGTTAGAATCTTTGGGGGATGTGTGGCTGAGCTCAATTGGGCTGATTGGACGCTGCTTGGAATCATTGTGTTTTCGAGCTTGCTGAGCGTATTGCGTGGTTTTACGAGAGAGGCGATTTCGCTGATTGTTTGGCTGGTTGCTTTCGTTGTTGCGCGAGCCTTTCAGCCGGAAGCACAAGTTTTACTCGCTCCTTATATTGCGGACTCGATGATGCTCTCTTTGTCAGCATTCGCACTGTTGTTTGTAGCAACATTGATCTTTGGTGCGATACTTGGGCGTCTAGCGTCCTTTTTGATCAAAATCACCGGATTAACAACGTTAGACCGTGTTTTAGGGATCGGCTTTGGAATGGCCCGAGGCTTGGTTCTTTGTGTTGTTATTGTTGCCGTTGTACGTTACACCCCGTGGTCGGGAGCAGACTGGTGGGCAGATTCGCTCGTTATTGAACAACTCACTGTGCTTGAATACTGGTCTCGGTCGGTCTTTGCATCAGGTGAGTACGATCTTTCGTCGGCTTTAGCCAACGCCAAATTGTGAGGAAGTAACTTCATGTGCGGTATTGTCGGTATGGTTGGTAAATCCAACGTAAACCAAGTTTTGTTTGACGCGCTCACTGTTCTGCAACATCGCGGACAAGATGCAGCAGGAATCGTTACGTGTCAGGACGACCGCTTTTATCTTCGTAAAGACAATGGATTGGTTCGAGATGTATTTCGTACGCGTCATATGCGTCGATTGCAAGGAAATGTAGGTATTGGTCATGTTCGTTACCCGACGGCAGGCTCTTCTAGCTCCGCCGAGGCACAGCCTTTTTATGTGAATTCACCCTACGGCATTACGCTCGCTCATAACGGTAATCTCACCAATACCATTGAGCTTAGTGATGGTGTTTTGAAGTCGGATCTTCGGCATATCAATACAAACTCAGATTCTGAGGTACTGCTGAATGTTTTGGCGCATGAGCTGCAAAAGCAGGGCAAGTTAATCCCCACAGAAATTGAGATTTTTGAAGCGGTTAAACAGGTGCATAAGCGGGTCAAGGGCGCATATGCCGTGATCGCGATGATCACCGGTTATGGGGTTTTGGCTTTTCGCGATCCTTTTGGCATTCGGCCCGCGTGTTTCGGTAAACGCGAGACCGAGAAGGGCACGGAGTATATGGTTGCCTCGGAAAGTGTTGCTCTAGATGCAGCTGGCTTTGAAATCGTCCGTGATATTGAGCCGGGAGAGGCCGTTTATATACAAAACAGCGGGGAGCTTCATACGCAGCAGTGCGCTGAGTCGCCTCGTTTGAATCCTTGTATTTTCGAGCATGTATATTTTGCCCGCCCTGACTCTATGATCGATGATATTTCGGTTTATAAAGCGCGTTTGCGAATGGGAACGACGCTCGCAAAAAAAGTACTCGCACTGCGTCCGGATCATGATATCGATGTGGTTATCCCTATCCCTGATACGAGTCGGACAAGCGCGATGGAAATGGCGAATGAGTTGGGCGTGAAGTATCGAGAAGGCTTTATTAAGAATCGCTACATTGGGCGGACCTTCATCATGCCAGGCCAAAGTCAGCGCAAAAAATCAGTTCGCCAGAAGCTCAACCCCATCGGCCCGGAATTTCAAGGCAAGAACGTTATGTTGGTGGATGATTCGATTGTTCGCGGCACTACTTGTAACGAAATTATCCAGATGGCTCGTGACGCTGGTGCCAAACGTGTTTATTTTGCGTCGGCCGCGCCTGCTGTTCGTTATCCAAATGTCTATGGTATCGATATGCCCGCGGCCAATGAGCTGATTGCGCATGAAAGGACAGAGGACGAGATTGCTCAGTTGATCGGCGCTGACTGGCTGGTTTATCAAGATCTCGAAGATTTGGTTGATGCTGTCAAAGAGTGTAATCCGGGAATCGAGCAATTTGATTGTTCTGTGTTCGACGGGCATTACGTGACGGGAGACATTGACGCGGACTATCTTGATCGACTTGAAAGAAGCAGAAATGATGCGAGTAAAACCGAAGATGAGAGTATACTTGAAGGCGAAGAGCAGTTGAGTCTGCACAACGCCGACTAGTCCGAGTTTTCTGAGATTTATTCATGCCAAAAAGCAAAACAGTTAATGCCTCTATTCCAGTTTCAAATCTAGACGGGCTTTCGATCGAAACTCTGGCGATTCGCGCCGGACAGATTCGTAGTCCCGAGTTAGAGCATAGTGAGGCAATTTTCCCTACCTCTAGTTTTGTCTTTAACTCCGCTGAGGAGGCGGCGCAGAGGTTCTCTGGTGAATTGGAGGGCAATGTATACGCCCGCTTCACAAATCCAACTGTAAGCATGTTGGAAGCTCGGATTGCTGCCTTGGAAGGTGGAGAGCGAGCTGTCGCAGCGGCGTCTGGTATGGCTGCCATTATGTCGACATTTTTTGCGCTCTTGAAACAAGGCGATCACATCCTCTGTTCGAGAAGTGTCTTTGGTACGACGACTGTTTTTCTCGAAAAGTTTCTTTTGAAGTTCGGTGTAGACGTCGAATTTGTTGATCTCTGTGACTACGATTCTTGGGGTTCCGCGCTGCGTGAGAACACGCGTTTAGTCTTTGTGGAAACCCCGTCTAATCCATTGTGTGAGGTGGTGGATCTTCGTCGTTTGAGAGGAATTATCGATCAGCAAGAGCGCGAGCAGGACTGCCTTTTCATTGTGGATAATTGTTTTTGTACGCCGGCGCTTCAGCAGCCCTTGGCTTTAGGTGCGGACGTTGTTATTCATTCGGCGACGAAATACATCGATGGTCAAGGTCGTTGTCTGGGTGGTCTGGTTGTCGGTAGTGAACAGGTGATGTCGGAGGTGCATGGTTTCATGCGTTCCGCTGGACCAGCAATGAGTCCTTTTAATGCTTGGGTATTTTTGAAAGGGCTTGAAACGCTGAATTTGCGTATGAAAGCGCATAGTGAAAATGCGTTGCAGGTAGCGAAATGGTTGGAGCAGCAGCCTCAAGTTGAGACAGTGTTTTATGCCGGGCTTGAATCTCACCCTTATTATGAGCTGGCCAAGCAACAGCAGTCTGGTTCGAGTGGCGTACTATCGTTTCGGGTAGTAGGTGGGCGAAGTGAGGCTTGGGCTGTTATTGATGGTACGGAGTTTATTTCGCTGACGGCAAATCTCGG
>NZ_LWFU01000511.1:0-8657 GCF_001635135.1 Oleiphilus sp. HI0080 | reverse complement strand
GTGCGTTGAATGTGTGTTCTGCGCTAAATCCGTACGGCACATGTGACAAGGAAGGCTACACCACAGACTTCTCATGGGGTTATCGAGTGCGTGCTTCTTTGGTCTACAACGACGTGGCAGCAGGTGTAAACTTAACACCGACACTTTCTTTTGCTCATGATGTTGACGGTTATGCTCCTGGTCCTGGTGCAAACTTTATTGAAGGTCGTCAAACGGTTGGACTTTCTCTGACTGCCGACTACCTTAATAAGTACCAAGCCAAGGTGGGTTATACAACGTATTACGGTAACAGTCGCTTCAACCCGTTACACGACCGTGATAACGCGACTGTGAGCGTGTCTTACTCATTCTAATGTTTATCGCTAATCTGGAACTAACCGGATTTAACGAGGTTATTTTTGATGAAAATCACTAGAACTTTATATGCGGCGGGACTTCTCTCTGCTGCGATTGCCAGCTCTTCAGCCTTTGCAAAAGTACCCGCAGCGGAGGCCGGAAAGCTTGGCGGTGAATTAACACCAGTCGGTGCTGAAAAGGCAGGAAATGCTGATGGTTCAATACCGGCGTGGGACGGTGGCTTAACATCTGGTGGCGACGCGCTCGCCGCTGAACAGCCAAGCTTTGTCATTAGCAAAGCAAATGTAGCTGAATATGCTGATAAGCTGAGTGAAGGCCAAAAGGCGATGTTGAATGCCTACGATACCTACACAATGCCTGTCTATGCTTCAAAGCGTTCAGCAACGTACAGCGACGAGTTGGCTGCATTTGCAAAAGAGAATGCGGTTAATGCAGAGTTGATCAAAGATGGTAACGCTCTTAGCAACGTTAAAGGCGTTGTACCGTTTCCTATTCCGCAGAGCGCTCTTGAGGTAGTTTGGAACCACATTCTGCGGTTCCGTGGAGGAAGTTTTGAGCGTAACTCGGTTCAGGTAACACCAACATCTGGTGGTGCGTATCAGCCGGTCAAGTTCTTTGAAGAGTTCTCAGAGCGTTATGCGTTGACGGATTTTGCGAATAACGAGGACGAGAACGTCATGTTCTATTTTAAGCAGGTGGTGACTGCGCCTGCGCGTTTGGCGGGTAATGTGCTACTTGTTCACGAAACAATTGATCAGGTGGCCGAGCCTCGTCGCGCTTGGATTTATAATGCTGGTCAGCGTCGTGTCCGTCGTGCTCCTCAGGTTGCCTATGATGGTCCGGGCACAGCGTCAGATGGTCTTCGAACTTCAGACAATTTCGATATGTTTAACGGAGCTCCAGATCGTTATAACTGGGAGTTGAAGGGTAAGAAAGAAATGTACATCCCGTACAACTCTTTCAAATTTGATGATAAGTCTCTGAAGTATTCTGATTTGGTTAAGCCGGGTCACCTTAATAGTGAATATGCGCGTTATGAGCTGCACCGCGTTTGGGTTGTTGAAGGTACATTGAAGTCTGGCGAGCGCCACATTTACTCCAAGCGTACTTTCTATATCGATGAGGATACTTGGGGCATTGTTGTCGCAGATCACTACGATGGTCGTGGAGAGTTATGGCGTCATGCAGAAGCGCACAACAAGCTTTACCCTGAAGTCGGTGCGATCCTGACGACAATTGAATCTGCACATGATTTGCTGTCGGGACGCTACATTGCAAACGGCATGGTGAATGAAGAGCCTTCTCGTTATAACTTTGAAAAGGACTTTTCTGGCAAAGACTTTACGCCAGCAGCCTTGCGTCGGTCTGGTAAGCGATAGATAGCGAACCTTATAATCGCTTCACAAAAAAGCCGAGCTTAGCTCGGCTTTTTTGTGTCTCTTAATGTAGTCTAAGCATTCTTACTTCTTCTTACTTCTTCTTACTTCTTCTTACTTCTTCTTACTTCTCGCTTTCAATCCTCATTCGTACTCGGCTTTTAGTTCTGAGATGTGCTTATCTTTGTGGATCCAAAGCTCATTAACCCATTCCTGGAATTCGGCTTTAAACTGAGCGTCAGTTGTATAGTCTTTGCCAAGAAACTCTTGCGGAATCTCAACCTTTCTAACATCAACAACGACTGTACTTACCTTTCCACAAAACATGTCCCAGATATTGGTAGGACTATTAGGATAAAGTACTGTCACATCAAGCATCGTATGCATCACATCTCCCATACTGCCTAGGACAAACGCCGCGCCACCAGCCTTAGGCTTGAGCAGATGCTCGAAGGGAGAGCCTTGTTTTGCATGCTTCTTGGGAGTAAGGCGCGTTCCCTCCATGAAATTGAACACCGAAACAGGCGTATATTTAAATTTTTCGCAGGCTTGCCGAGTGACCTCTAAGTCCTTTCCTGCCAAAGCTGGGTTCTTTTTGATCTGTTCCGGCGTTGAACGCTTCATAAAAGGGAAGTCCAGAGCCCACCAGCACAAACCTAGGAGTGGAACCCAGATTAGCTCCTGCTTCAGGAAAAACTTCAACATGGGGATCTTACGATTAAAGACCTTTTGAACAACGGGTATGTCTGCCCAAGATTGGTGATTGCAGTTCACCAGATACCATTCGTCTTTGCTTAGACCTTCTAGACCATTAATGTGCCAGTCTATCTTTAGGAAAATTGTAAAAAGGGAGCTATTTACGCCAACCCAAAATGTGGCTATTTGAATTGCAATTTTTGTGCATACGGCACTAAGCGCAGGGATAGGGATGATGAATTTTAGTAAGGCGACCGAAATCAAAAAAGGGAAGCACACCATGGTGTTCAGGATGATGATCAGGACGATCAGAGCGCCGCGCAGGATACCGGGTAAAAAGCTAAGCATCGCAAACCTCTTAATTTGTTTTAGAGCAGTCTAGCGATGCTAAAACGACGATTCAATATAACAGAGGTGAAGCTTAAAAAATGTTATGAGAATAAGTTCTCTGCTTTTTCCTTTGCTTTGCGTTTGTTCTCATCACTGATATGTGTCGCAATCACAGAAATAGCAGCGATCATTACGGTTAGGTCGTCTGTGTACCCAAGAACCGGCGTCAGGTCGGGGATGCCATCGATAAAGCTGATAAAGTAGGCGAGCGCGCCTGCAATGACACTCTTGCACCAAGTTGGTGTGGCTGGGTCTCGCATCGTGTAGTAGAGGACGAAGGCTTTCTCGATCGTCTCTTGGCCGGCAGACTTCACAGCATGCTTGAGCTTGTCACGAAAACGCTTCTCCGTAATTTTCTCTGGCTTTGCGTGGGGGAGCGATGGCGGCGTAGACAGGGTGGACTGTCTTTTTTGTGAATTTGTGGATGAGGTGTCGTTAGGTTGCTTGTTCATTGCGACTAATTATCAAATTCAGCGCTTAAGCCTTGATCCAGCTGAGCGAAGACCATTCCAAGAGCATTATCTTGAAGCCAAAGTAGATTGATTTGTTTTACCGTCAGCCCCAAGGCACCATCCTCGTTCATTGCAAAGCCTCGTAAAGTGAGCGGAGTACCCTCAACAGTAAACTGAAGCTCGACTTGTCCACCATTTAGGGTACAGCCGCTGCTTTGATAGTTAGTGAGCGGTGTGTTGATTGGATCCAAAATCTGGCCTTGTGGGTCTGTGGTCAGCGAATGCTCTACGCGTACTGACTGAAGGCTAAGCTCTGCATCGCAATCTTGCGCTCCGTTGGAGACGGAGAGGCTGAGACGAGATTCATCCAAACTCGTCAAAATGTGTGCGTCATTATCCATGAAGAAATAATGCCCACTTATGGTGAACTCGAGCGGAGCACCTGTTGTGAGCTGAATATTGTCAGAGCGTTGTCTAGAGGCGAGTATCAAGCCTCGTTTTGCTCTTCTGTTGTCGCCTGTGTCAATGGCAAAAGCAAGATGATCACCGTTGTCTGAAACATGGCCTAGAGGCACTTTAGATCGCGTTCCCTGACCAAATGCAATCAACCCATTTGGGATTCTGATGGGATTATCGTCATCATCAACGCTATCCACTTCATATAGTGTAAAGGAGGGGCTTTCGAGATTCGGGTTGGTTTGCTCTGTCCGAGAAGTGACGAGATTGTTTTTATCGCGCGCTAGCTCCCAGGTTTTGTAATGATTTCCTGTCTGCGACTCAATAAATCGGCTGCCACTTGGGTCCCAGATGCGTGTTTCTGCGCGAACAAGAGTGGGTTCCGGGTTGCTACTATCTTCATCGATTTCTATTGAAAACTCGAGTACATCGTAGTTACCCTTTCCTGAACCGGAAATATCGTCTTCATCGAAATCTTCACTGACTTGCAGGCCGTGTACTTCCCAGCTGAAGTAACGCTGCGATTCGGCGATCCCGTCACGTTCGTATGTATCCGGGTCTGATCCAGTTTGATTTAGGTTAAATACATTGATCAAGCCATACCCTGTTCCCGCGAGCCATGTTGGACTCAAGCCATAGTCCGGCTCTTGCGGGGTAATGAGTGAGTTTAGTGTTGTGTCTGGCTCGTACTCATTGATTCGATAAAGTTTGTAGTAAACCGGATTGTAATCGTAACCATAAATTCCTGCTGGCTGTGAGTCGGGCGTGTTTGTAATGGTTTGTGCGATAGCCCGGTCATTCAAGAAAAAGCCCTGACTGCTCAAGTGTGTGCCATTTACCAATGTGCCGTTGTCTTGCTCAGGGTTGGTAATAAAAGCGTAGCGGTTTTCCGGACGAGAAGGGTCCACTTCAACGAAAGGGCGAAGCGCGCTCTGAAAGCGAAGCGTGCTCATCTCGAATGGGACATCGGGGAGCACATCATCGTAGCGATAGTCTAGGTAATATGCGTTGTGTATGAGTCTAGGAAGCACTTCGTCACTCTCGTCGAGACCAATATGAGACGAGGAAATAACTAATTTGTTATCCAATGCTGTACTTGCATCTTGAATAAAACCCATCGAGAAGAACACCGAATTGTAGGTGTCCGTTGGGCGCAATCTAGACTGAAGTCCGCCGTTTAAAATATCGGAGTTTTCTTCGGTGTCATACGAATCACGCACGGTGCCCTTGGCGATAGGTGACTCTGAGCGAACGATCTCTTTGACCGCAGTGTCTATGTGAGTAACCAGATCGGATTTCGAGCGTAGTAAGTTCAGAGCCTCTTCTGCTGTTTGGCTAGATTGGACGTCATTGCTGTATTCATACACTCTGGCTGTTTCTGCAATAAACGAGAGTAAGCGTGCTTTAGCCCGATGCTGGGTTTCACAATCGGTGTTATTCACGCAAGGCAGGTGCTTCGCAAGATCGATGCTGTCGTTCAATTGATCAAAAAGCCGCTCGACCGCTAGATGAGAACCGAAGCTGACAACGATGGATTGATCATCACTCTCTGCGCGCCTCAGTGGCGCATAGAGTACTTCTTGGTTTGGGTATTCAACACGGATGACGGCATCGATACGAGGCTCAAAGTTCTCAATAAACTCCAATTTACAGCCGGGAGCATTCGGCTTCAGTGAATCTGCACGCGCCTTGGCTGTGTAGTTCGGGATATCTGTTAGCCGCCCCTCAACAAAATCGAAGCCCAATTGCACAACCGAGATTGCGGAGCAGTTAATGTTGTCTGCGGTAATAATATTCTCTGACCCAGCAGCTTGCTGCATCATACGCGAAGTGGCTTCAACGGTAACAGGCACGTCGATTTTATTGAGTTCAGGGTCTCCGCTGTCACGATCAGGGTTGTCAAAATCAGGCCCGCTGCCGCCAGAGCCCGGTACGCCGCATGCGCTAAGTAACACGCTTATTAGCAGAATAAGCGAAGCAAGGGCGGCTGACTGATGGGTGCGTGAACGTGACAACATAGGCGAGGTAAAACAGCTAACGAATTGATACCGACAAGCATAGCATGAAGAAGTCACGATACGTTTGAACTCGTGCGTATTTTATTGCTTCTGCTTTAGGGCGATTTAAACTGTGTAAGTATGCGCAGCAAGAATGTGATCCTTGCACTCAATGAGTTCATCGATGGCGTCGAGTAGCGCGTTTACAAACGCATTGACCGTTTCGCTATCCTGTTCGGTTTTGAGTGCGTGTTCGCTCGCATGAGCGAAATGTCGAAGCTTTGGAATGCCGCATAGTAACGTAACTCCGTGAAGTTTGTGCACAGAGCTTAGTAGCCGCTCTTGGTGATCTTCTTCTTTCGATTTTTCAATCTCACTTCTTGATTCGGGTAAATTTAGAAACAGCTTCTCGGAAAACTCTCTTGCCAAGCGTTCGTTGCCATTGCTTAAATGCACTGACTCTTCCCAGTCAAATATTGGGAGACTCTCTGCGTTTTCAGTATTGCCGTTACGCTGAGCTGCGTCTTGTATTGTTCGGGTGAGGCCCTTTTGAGCTTGCACCGACGAGCTAGCAGACTTTCTGGGGTCCGCCAGGTTCGTGTCAGGAAGATAGCTTAGAATCATCTTGTGTAGTCTTGCTTCATCTAGAGGCTTGCTAATGAGATCGATAAAGCCTTGCTCAATGAATTCATTTTTTTCATCGGGCAGTGCATAGGCCGTTAGCGCCACAATATTGCCCGAGTCCCTATACTGTGAAAGTCGTCTTAAGGCTTTTAGGCAGGCGACCCCATCCATGTCGGGCATTTGGATGTCCATTAGGATTAATGGATAGAAGTGCTCTTTGCAAAGCTCCAGAGCGACCTCTCCACCGTCTGCAAGGTCTAAGGTTAAACCCATTTCATTCACCAAGGCTTTCACCAGCGCTAGGTTCATCTCGTTGTCATCGACGGCCAAGATCTTGTGTTCGCTTTGAAGCGATGCGAGAGCTGGAGCGTTCTTCGTGACGGTATTATTGGATTTATTGTCCCGGTAGTCTGGCTGAGTGCCATGATTTTGTGCGTTCTGTGTTGGCTCTGAGGTTAACCCCGCGATGCTGGTCATACTGTGAGACAAACCGGCGATCGTTGCGGGTTTGATCGCATGTCCATCGCCCACTGCAAGAATGGCATGGTCATAGTTTTTTAGCGTTGGCGTAAACAATAGTACCTTGACCTTTTGCGCTTGAATTTCTTCTACTGCTTGCGTTACGGCTGGCGCATTCAGCTGATCCTCGTTTAGACAGAGGAGAGCCAGGGTTTGGAGAGGACTTGTCAGATGTCTTGTGTGATCGCAAAGAGCTTCTAGGTGATCAAATACTTTAACGGAGACGCCGGTAACGGCAAGGGCGTGTTGAATGCTTCGTCGAGAGGTTTGTTGAAGTTCGAAGAGTAGGCAGTCTAAACTTTGAAGCTGCTTAAGGGTCGAATCGTCTATCCCTAATATGCCGCCATGCTGATCCGTTCGTTCTGCCATCAACTCCTCATCCAGCGGTAAGGTAAACCAGAATGTTGCGCCATTTCCTGGCTCGCTTTCAAAATCGATTTCGCCGCCCATTTCATGGACAAGTCCACGACAAATACTGAGTCCTAAGCCAGTTCCCCCGAACTGACGCGCTGTAGATGCGTCTGCTTGAGAGAAGGCTTTGAAAATACTGGTTTGCTCCGAAGTCGATAATCCAATACCCGTATCCGATACCGATATTTTAAGGTTACCGAGCTTGCTATCTAGGCTGTCATCTAACATGACTCGAATTACGATTTCGCCTTCATCAGTGAACTTGACCGCGTTATTGATGAGGTTTGTGATCACCTGTTTTAGGCGTAAGGAATCGCCGAGAATCTGCTTTGGCGCATCGTCATAGTAAAGATAATTTAGTTCTAGTCCTTTGTTATGTGCCGAGGGAGCGAGCATGACTACGATGTCTTCGATCAGCTCGTGAAAGTTCATCGGTTCTTGTTCAAGTTCGATCCGTCCCGCCTCAACTTTTGAAAAATCCAGAATGTCATTGATGATCATCAATAACACCTCGGACGACTTTTGAATGGCGCGGAGGGTATCTGCTTGTTGCGAGTTAAGAGGGCTGCGCATCAATATTTTGGCAAAGCCAATAATGCCGTTCAGTGGTGTTCGAATCTCGTGGCTCATGTTTGCTAAAAACTCGCTTTTAGCATTATTGGCTTTAATCGCGTTCTTTCTGGCAATGTCGAGTTCTACGTTTTGGATTTCGATTGTTTCGAGTGTTTCTCTAAGATCCTGTGTGGTTTGCTCAATTTCTTCGGTAATATCCGTACGATAGTTGTACATCTGAGTGCCGATTTCGGCGAGCAGTTCTTCAATAACCGCAAGGTCTTTGTGTTTGAAGCTAGTTAGCTCCAAATCTTTTTTGCCTGCATGTACATCCGATAGCACTTTCTCAAAGCTTCGAAGATAAGTGAGAACTTGTCCGGTGAGATAGCGCGAAATGAAAAACGAAACAATGCTCGCAAACAGAAAAATGACAATGCCTGTTCGTATTACTTTTTCTTTTGCCGCAATAAGCGAGGAGCGATCGGCAAGTGCGAGTAGCCAAACCCTTTGCGGCGATCCGGTTTCCGCAGCCGTGTCTATGGCTTCAATATAAACCGCAAATTGCCCTCGCTCTAGAAGTTGATGCCCGCTTTCAGGGAAGTCGCTTGGATTGATGGGGGGTGTGTGAGTTCCGCCAGCATGAGAAATGATGCGGCGTTGATCGTCGACTAATGACACATTCTTCAACAGGGAGGCGCTAGACAGGCGTTCAATTTGTTTAGAGAGCGAGTTTCGATCGAGTGTCCTTGATTCCGCGATAGCTTGCGTGGCAGAGAAGACTAGATTCTGGATGGACGTTTCGTAGGCGAGTTGCCGCTGTTCGAGTC
>NZ_LWFU01000510.1:0-4622 GCF_001635135.1 Oleiphilus sp. HI0080 | reverse complement strand
AAAAGACCAAACGGTATGAGTGATAAGCGGGCTTTGTGTTTTACGGAGTGCCAAGTACTAAGTGCAATTGAATGCGCGAAGGTGCGCAGTTTGAAGCGCGGGTTCAACGAGGTAGGGATATCGGGCAATTGGTAGCCCTCTATTTTGAGGGCCTGGATGGTCTTCGTGACGTGGCGATAATGGCGCAAGTGTTTATAGCGCCATATTTTCCAGGGCTTAAGTTGTTGGCCAAAATGAATCAAGCGTTGAGACGTTCGCTCATCTAGCCGGTACAAGGAGATTGACGGTACCTCATGCGCGAACATAAGTAGCGAAGCAAGGACAGACTCGTCGGTCATAAAGTAGGCTTTGCTATTGGCATCAACTGGATGCGATGGATCGATAGCGATCTGTTCGAGTTGGTCTTTCCATCTATGCAGCAAACCGAAGTGTTTTCGGTGTACCGTGATAAAGTTGCTGACACATTGCGTCTCAAAACGCGGTTCATCGCGCTCATTCACGTCACGTTTCCATTGGCACAGAATGTCGGCTGGTGTCGAGCCTATGTTGTCTTGACGGCCATAATGCTTGCCAAACACCATTGCGTTTTCCCGTGCTCCTCGGAGTCTGATTTGAATACCGTCTTCTTCGGGCAAGAGTAAGTCATCTAAATGGCCGAAGAACATGCAGTCGCAATCTATCCAAGTGGCGTATTCTGTTGTCACATTTAGCATTGCGTCTGGTTTTACCAGATGAGGGTGTGCCGATGCTGCGGCATATACCCTTACGTTTTGGAATTGGCGCAGCAAGGCGCGTTCCGATGCGTTTAGGTCTGTTGCCCAAACGTGGATCGGATAGCGCCCGCCAGACTGGCGGATAGAGGCGATGAGTAAGATCGCGCCCCACAAGTATCGTCGATTGCAGGAGGTAACGATCGTTGTCTGCATTGCTAATCTCCCGAATCTTCCAACTGTCGACAGCATCTCAATCTTAAAAATTGGCCGCGTAGCTCTGCTGCTCGTTTAAAGCGAGCAACTGATAACTCTCATTGCTTTTTCCGTCCATGGGCAACCATTCGAGCACGAGAAACTGCTGTGTGCTTGGAATGATGATGTCGTAGTCTAAGTTGGGCGTTGCGATAAAACTCGCCAGTCGGGTGCTGTAGTTCGGGTAATAGGTGTCTAGTTGTGTGTCGTAAAAGTCGTATTGGCTATAAATAACAAACTTGCCATAGCTACTCGGAAATTGCTCAAAGCTTAGGGTGATCATGCGGTCACTTTTGAAATCAAAGCTTTCGCTCGCCACAAGCTCTTTTGTTGAGGAAATTTCGGCGCTGTTCGTGCTTTGATTTTCGCTTACAGTATTTGTTGGTGTTGTGTTTTCTTCGCTTTGCTCTCCGCCGCTTGGCGCGCAGCCAATACATAGTGTAGCAAAGGCCAAGATGGTAAATTTGGTCAAGGTGGTCATGATTAATCGCTCCGTAAAATTGGTTTAACAGGGTTTAAGGACGACCAAAAAGGTGATCGTGTTGCGCATGGTTACTTTGGTACCAGTCTTTGTGCGTTGAACCATTGCTTCTAACCCACTTTGAGAAATTCGGATATGCCCGAACGATGTCGATATTCTCTTTAGGGTGTTCCCAGCCGGCAGGGATATTCAAGGCCCAAGGAAAGCTGTTTGCGTTTACAAAGCTGTTGCTTGCGTTACTGCGATCGTCCTCTAAACCGACCAGATTTGAAGAGAATAGGTCTGATCCGGCGTGCTCTTTAAGGTGAACCTCCCAACCGCGCCCGTCATAATCGCCGTGGTATTTTCCCTCGACTGCGAATATATACGGGTCATACGGCGCCGGGCCAATGCTCGCGGTATCAACCGGCTTGATGAACTCCACGCTGGCAACGAAGGTTCCCGAGGGCTTTGCTTGGCACGTATTCTCGGTGCGAAAGAACTTGCAGGCCTTGCCGATGTGATTTTTTGCGTCATCCAGCAAGATCAAATTGGCATCGCTCTGACCAGCCTCGAGAATATCTGCAGCCACAAGAACGCCATCCAAATGCAGAGAGCTGGAAGCAATGTTGCTTGGGTCAACACCCGGTAAGCGCAGTGCAAAGCCGTTATGGTAGCTTGCGCCGATCGCTTGAATCGAGAATTCAAGATCAATAGAAAGTAGCTTGTTACGATTGTCTAAGGTATTCGTAAAGCGGTAATCAATCACGAGATCATTAAAGTCATAGTCGCCCATTCGAGGCCAAAGGTCTTCGAACATCAGCGTCGCCATTCCACTCTGTGAGGGGTAGTACGTGGTTGATGTTATCTCTTCGTTGCTTTGCTCTAATACTTGGTAGGTGCCGGTATCGACTGAGCCATCGACATTGATACCTTCGACGGCGTACGTTGGCGTAGCGGCGATTGACACGAGAAGGTCGTTAAAATCATTGTCACCACCGGCGCGATGTTGATCGTCAAAGCCGAAGACAAAGAAGTCATTCACTGCATCATAAAACGCCACGTTATGTGCTTGCAGGGCACTTGGCTCCGGATTGAGGTAGGGCAAACTATAGAACGGTTGTCCCCAAGGGCCGAGGCCACTCACATTGCCATCGCTGCCGCTGTAACTCCAACCATTTGGTACGACAAAAAAGCCTAGTCCCTGTCCTGCCGTCAGGCTGATATTGAGCGGCACAGTATGTCCCTGTACCAGTTCTCCTTGAGGTGGCTTTGAAGCATTAGGAAAAACAAGAACATGCTCGGCGATATCGGAATAAGTCGCAGGAGGGTTGTTTGGATCAAACAAAAAATAGCCAAAGGCGTTCCGATAACCCGCGCCTTCATTGAGGAAGGTCACATCGACCGTGACGACGCCTGCAAAGTCATCGTCAATAATGATGTTGCTCTTTAGATTGGTGTCGATAAAACTGGTATTTACATACTGGCTTTCTGGCAGCATGCTGTAGATGTTGTTGAGCACATCAACGGGAAGAGATGCTGATTGATCCTGAACGTTTGTCGGGGTGCCTAAGCGGTTATAACCTGAGGAGGCCGTTCCGTTCAGATGGCTGAATTCAATCGCACTCAGTGGGGTGCTTAAGCTCACTGAAGTGAGAACAACGGCTATGTGATTCATTCGCATAATACTCTTACCTTTTCTGGGCGTTAAAGCGGGTACGATGAGAAGTTTGCACAAGGCGGGCCAGTGTTATAAAAGTTATTTAAAACAATGGCTTAATGGGTTTTCAAAGGTCTTTCTGCGATTTTTCTAAGGGTGGGTGCAAGGTGTTATTCGCAGAATGAAATCGATATTTTGCAAATACGATATTATTGTGCGAGCGCGCGCAGCTGGGAAAATGTAATCAGTTGGGTGTTGCGATCTGCTTGCAACGCGAGAATACGCGATTTGAATGCGTCCCACATTGAATGAATAAGTTTACCCTGATCAAAAAACTCCCAGTGATGCGTCACAATGATTGTGAATGGATTTGCGTTGAGCGCCGCGTCCAGCTTCGCGTCAGACAGCTCGCGGCTTACATACTGAGAATAGTGACAGCCTGGATGCTCGGTAAGCAGGGTGTCGCCATAGCGCATAGAGTTGCGCTTCAGCAGTTTCTTTACAACATACTTCGGAATGATCGAATGGGGCAATCTGGATCGATCTATCCAGCCGAGTGAGAAGGTCTCAAAACGTGATTGAATCAATCTGAGCGCTTCTGGGCTGTACTTGTCTTGGGGGGCAACAAACGTTTTTGGTGCCTGATTAAAGCAACGACGCAAAATCTCTCGACCATGTTGGAGCTTGTGTGCCAGTAACTCAGTGTCACGACTTTCAAACTCGCAAAGACCATTTTGACCGCTGTGCTCATAGCCATGGTGTAAAAATTCATTGCGATGCATGGCATTGAGTTGTTGCAACAAATGCGTGTTTTCATCTAACGCGAAGTTTCCCTTTGTTCCAGCAACGTCTTCGGGCAAGAATGGTTCAAATACTTCTGCCCCCGTAGAATAGTCGGTCGTCGTTGCGGCGCCATGCACATTGGGAATGGCGGAAAAGTTGACGGGTATTCCCTGATCAAACATGAAGCCGTAGACCGTTTCAAGCTGCTGAAATGGTGTGAAAAAGTTCAGATCGTCATCTCGGATTAGTACGTAGCGCATACTTTTACACTCACCGTTTAAGAGATTGATAGATGTTTGATAGTTTTTCAGTGATATGCTGCCAGCTGTATTGACGCACATCGTTTCTTGCATTTTTAACGAGCTCGTTTGCCGTCGTCTCGTTTCTCAGAAGGTGGTACATGTGAGTGACCAAAGAATCCTTTTGATCCATCGGACAGAACAAGCCGTTATGTCTGTTTTCGACGAATGAGGGCAGGCCTCCGACGGCATCGCATATCACAGGAACACCGGCGGCCCAAGCTTCTAGAACGACAACACCAAAGGTTTCATAGAGACTTGGCAGTACGAAAAGCTCTGCCGCGGCATACGCGTCAATCAAGGTCGGATTGTCGAATGAAACATCGGTGAGAAAGAGCACGTCATCAGTCACTTCTAACTCTTCGGCCAATGCCTTTAGGCTCTCGAAATACTGTTGATCATAGACCAGTCCCATGAGTACCAATTTGTTGCGGCGCTTCTCCTTTGGCAGTTCG
>NZ_LWFU01000509.1:0-797 GCF_001635135.1 Oleiphilus sp. HI0080 | reverse complement strand
CCGAAACCGCTACCCGTTGCTGTCCCGCCGGCTGTGGTATTTGAAGACGTAACAAAAGGATAGGTACCATGATCGATGTCCAACAAAGAACCTTGAGCGCCCTCAAACATGATGTTGTCGCCGCGCTCACGATAGGCATGCAGTTCGTCGGTTACATCTACAGCCAACGGCAACAATTCTTCACCCATTTTCAATGTTTCTTCCAATGTCTTTTCATAAGAAATTGGCTCAACCTTGTAGAAATTCTCTAATACAAAGTTGTGGTAAGTCATGATCTCTTTTAGCTTCTCGGCGAAAGACGCGGGATTCGCTAGGTCGCCAAGACGCAATCCACGACGCGATACTTTATCCTCATAAGCAGGACCAATGCCTCGCCCTGTCGTGCCTATCTTATTTGCACCTTTTGCGATCTCACGCGCTTGGTCAAGCGCTACGTGGTACGGAAGAATCAATGGACAAGCAAGGCTTAACTTCAGGCGTTCACGAACAGGAACGCCTCGACCTTCGAGTTCGCCCATTTCTTTTAGCAAGGCATCAGGTGCGAGCACAACACCATTGCCAATAAGGCAGGTGACGTTGTCACGAAGAATACCTGAAGGGATCAAGTGCAATACCGTTTTTTCACCGTCAATAACCAACGTGTGACCAGCATTGTGTCCACCTTGAAAACGCGCAACCGCGGTAACTTGCTCTGTAAGCAAATCAACGATCTTGCCCTTGCCCTCATCACCCCATTGAGTGCCTAAAATGACAACATTCTTACCCATAAATCTCTTTCTCTAGCGATAATGCTTCAG
>NZ_LWFU01000508.1:0-1614 GCF_001635135.1 Oleiphilus sp. HI0080 | reverse complement strand
ACGTCAATCGGCGGAAATCAAACAAGAGAGCTCGAAATCGAAACCAATCGCCTGCATGCATTGCTTCGCACGGCTGCCAATGAGGCAGTATTCACCAATACCGAGATTGGTATGCAGATTTTCGAAGAGGGGTATAGCTTTATTACCTACGACGAGGATGCGCAGTCTTGGCAAACGGCTTCAAGCACTATTTTGCAAGCCAACGAGCTGCCCGAATGGATGTTTATCGAATTTGAGCGCGAAGGCGAAGAGGTTGAGCTGCCTTCAAAGCCTAAGGATGAAGACCGAGAGTATGGTGATGACACCTCAAGCCTTAAGCCTGACTTTATGTTTCTTTCCAGTGGCGAAGTGACAAGCTTTCGCTTGGTTCTAGGGAAGCGGGACGACTCTGACGTCTATCGAGAGATTGTACTTAACGAGTATGGCGAGATCGTATTGCCTCATGTCGAAGCTCGAAAGGCGGATGGATGAAGTGCTTAAATCAGCCATTTGATCGCGGTTTTACTTTGTTGGAAGTGCTCATCGCACTTATCTTTTTCTCGCTCATAGGTGTTGTTTTGCAGGATGTCACAGCATCTTCAATGAGCAACGTGCTCAAGGCGCGAGCCAATAGCTATGCAACATGGATTGCCGAAAATAAGCTCACTGAACTTCGCTTGGCGGAGGGCCTTCCGTCTCCCAAACAGTATAAGGAAGATATCGAATTTGGTGTTAATGACTGGCAAGTCGTTACGCTTGTTCAAAAGACGGAGAATCCGGATATACATCGGGTAGAGGTACAAGTTTCGTTGATCGAGGAAGAATTTGATGAGCCGAGGCAGATTCGTTCTCTAACCGGATTTGTGGGTCGTTACTGATGTCGGGCTTGTGCATGCCGAAAAGGCTTGACCGGTATCATGGGTTTACCCTGCTTGAAGTATTGATAGCGATCGCTATTACCGCCCTTATCGGCTTAGGGTCATGGCAGTTACTGAATAGTGCAATTCGGACTTACGAGTTGGGGCAGGAAAGCTTGCAAGCCTTATCTGCTCTTCAGCGAGCACAATTGTCAATAGAGCGCGATTTTTCTCAGGTGTTACCTAGGGCTATTCGGGACGAGTTTGGAGATTATCAGGCCGCGATAAAAGATGGTGAAGATTTTTATACCGTTGAACTTACGCGCGCTGGCTGGCGCAACCCACTGCAACAAAAACGGTCAGAACTACAGCGAGTTGCTTACGAGCTAACAGATGGTGAGCTGTTGCGGCACCACTGGAAGGTGCTTGATCGCGCGCAGGACTCAGAGCCAACAACACGCCGTCTGTTAGAGGGGGTAGAGCGCTTTGAGATCGCTTACCTGAATGATAGTGATGCGTGGATTGATGAATGGCCTCCTCTTGATAATGCTTCCGATGGTGAATCCCGGGATAGAATGACGCGATACGCTTTGCTGCCTAAGGCTGTGCGCGTTGAGCTGGAGCATCCGCGTTATGGTCTTATTACGCGTTACTTTGAGCAGGCTAGTTATCTTGAGAACACTTTGATTCAAGCGAGTGGTGGGCAAGACAGTTCAGGTCAAGAGAATGGAGAGACCGACGAGCAGGCAACGCAGGGTGGTGACTCCAGTTCGAGCGC
>NZ_LWFU01000507.1:0-8215 GCF_001635135.1 Oleiphilus sp. HI0080 | reverse complement strand
GGTTGCGTGAGAATGCGCAACGTATGGAAACGCGTTTGGGTAAATCCTCTTCGGCCTTCAAGGCGATGGGCGAAGACGAGCTTAAAACGCAAATGAAGATGTTTCAGGTTAGCTATGAAGAGCGAGATCAAGTACTTCGACCGTTAGGAGAGGCTGGCCAAGAGGCTGTGGGCTCGATGGGTGATGATACCCCGATGGCGGTTCTTTCTCATCGGGTACGCTCTGTCGCCGATTACTTTAGGCAAAAATTTGCTCAGGTAACAAATCCACCGATCGACCCGCTTCGTGAAGCGATTGTCATGTCGTTGGAAACCTGTGTGGGCGCAGAAAGAAATGTATTCGAGGAGTCACCTGAGCACGCTAAGCGTATTATTTTGACTACGCCTGTGTTGAGTCCAGCGAAATTCGCCGCCATTTTGAACAACGCGCTTGGATTTTCGTCAGCTACTATTCCGCTTCAGTTTGATGCATCACAAGGCCTTAAGGCAGCAATTGAGAGTGTCTGCAAGCAGGCGGAGCAAGCGGTGCGTGACGGAAATGTGATTATCGTTCTGTCAGACAGAGATATTGAACAAGGCAAGTTGCCGGTGAATGCGTTTATGGCGACCGGTGCTGTACACCATCATTTGGTGGAACAAGGACTGCGTTGCGATGCCAATATCATTGTCAAAACAGGCTTTGCTCGCGATCCGCATCATTTTGCAGTGTTGTTTGGTTTTGGTGCGACGGCGGTCTATCCGTATTTGTCTTATCAAATCATTAACGACCTCATCGAGAGTGGTGAGATGTTAATGGACCCGATTGAAGCGAAGAACAACTATCGCAAGGGGATTGGTAAAGGGCTTCTCAAAATTCTTTCGAAGATGGGCATTTCCACAATTGCATCGTATCGTGGCGCGCAGTTGTTTGAGTCTGTTGGTCTAGCGGATGATGTTGTTGATCTTTGTTTCAAAGGGGTCGCTAGCCGAATTAAGGGAGCGGACTTTGAGGATCTCCAAGCCGAGCAGGAACTGCTTGCGAAGGAAGCTTGGAAGGCGCGCAAGTCGATTCAGCCAGGTGGTCTTCTTAAATACGTGCATGGTCAAGAGTACCATGCCTTCAATCCTGATGTAGTCAATACGGTTCAGCGTGCAGTTGAGAGTGGCGATTACGGCATCTACAAAGAATATGCAGAGCTTGTAAACAAGCGCCCCGCTGCAACTTTGCGGGATCTATTTGTGGTTAGCGCCAATGCCAAAGAAATTCCTTTGAGCGAAGTCGAACCAGTAGAGAATATCTTTCCGCGTTTTGACTCTGCCGCGATGTCTTTGGGCGCTCTGTCGCCGGAAGCGCATGAGGCTCTAGCTGTTGCAATGAATACGTTGGGAGGTCGCTCTAACTCTGGTGAGGGTGGTGAGGATGTCGCCCGATATGGGACTATTAAGCGCTCCAAGATCAAGCAGGTCGCATCAGGCCGTTTTGGTGTTACACCGCATTATTTAAGCAGTGCTGATGTTATCCAGATTAAGGTGGCGCAGGGTGCAAAACCTGGAGAGGGCGGGCAGCTGCCTGGAGGAAAGGTGAACGATCTGATTGCTGAGCTTCGTTACTCAGTGCCAGGCGTAACGCTTATCTCGCCTCCACCGCATCACGATATCTACTCGATTGAAGACTTAGCGCAGCTGATCTTTGACCTGAAGCAGGTAAATCCGAAGGCTTTGGTTTCCGTCAAGCTAGTATCGGAGCCTGGTGTCGGTACGATCGCTGCGGGTGTTGCGAAAGCATATGCTGATTTGATTACCATCTCTGGCTACGACGGTGGTACGGCAGCAAGTCCATTAACATCGATTCGTTATGCTGGCTCTCCTTGGGAGCTTGGCTTGAGCGAGGCGCATCAGACCCTAAGAGGGAATGACCTGCGAGGGAATGTCCGCTTGCAAACCGATGGCGGTTTGAAAACTGGATTGGATGTTGTGAAGGCAGCTATTTTAGGTGCAGAAAGTTTTGGTTTTGGCACGACGCCAATGGTTGCGTTGGGTTGTAAGTACTTGCGTATTTGTCACCTCAACAATTGTGCGACGGGTGTTGCAACTCAGAATGAAAAACTGCGTGAGGAACACTTTAAAGGCACGGTTGAAATGGCGATGAATTTCTTCCGCTTTGTGGCAGAAGAAACGCGTGAGTGGATGGCTAAGCTTGGCGTTCGAAGTTTGGAGGAGTTGGTCGGCCGAACTGAATTGCTCGAAGTCCTTCCAGGTGCGACTGCGAAGCAGCAGNAATTGGATCTGTCACCGATTTTATCCGATGGTGATGTGGCAGAGGATAAGCCGCATACCTGTGAAGTTGAGCGAAATGTACCGTTCGATAAAGGATTGCTTGCAGAACGTATGATCGAAGCTTTATTGCCGGCTATTGAATCGAAATCAGGCGGTGAGTTCGAGTTTGATGTGACTAACTGTGATCGTTCGATTGGCGCACGGTTGTCTGGTGAAATTGCACTGCGACATGGTAATCAAGGGATGGCTGACAGCCCGATCACTTTGAGCTTGAAGGGCACTGCTGGGCAGAGTTTTGGTGTTTGGAATGCGGGTGGCTTGAATATGTATCTCGAAGGGGATGCAAACGACTATGTTGGTAAAGGGATGACCGGCGGTCGCCTTGTTGTGCAGCCACCGGCAGGAAGTGTTTTCAAAACACAAGAGACTTCTATTGTTGGTAACACCTGTTTGTACGGCGCAACTGGTGGAGAGCTGTTTGCGGCGGGAACGGCAGGTGAGCGTTTTGGGGTGCGTAACTCTGGAGCGAGTGCTGTCGTAGAAGGAGCCGGTGATCATTGTTGTGAATACATGACCGGCGGGTTGATTACGGTTCTTGGTGATACAGGCTATAACTTTGGAGCTGGCATGACAGGCGGATTCGCTTATGTGTTAGATCAAAACAATAGCTTTGTAGACAAGTACAACCACGAGTTGGTTGAGATTCAACGCATTTCTTCCGAAACGATGGAGCCTTATCGCAATCATTTGCGCGGCGTCATTCAGGAACATGTCGCTGCTACAAACAGTGCATGGGGTCAAGAAATTCTAGATAACTTTGATGACTTTACACCGCATTTTTGGCTAGTTAAGCCGAAGGCTGCAAGCTTGACGACTCTACTTAGTGCCGTCAGAACGCGGCCAGAGTAAGGGTGAGGTCTAATGGTTATTCTTAATGAGGTAAGACATGGCTAAGCGCTTAGATAATAACTTTCAATTTATTGAAGTAGGGCGTTGCGATCCGAAGAAAGTCCCAATGGCGGATAGAACCGAGGGCTTTGGCGAGATCTACGAAACATTTAAAACTGAGGAGGCTGCAGAGCAGTCTCATCGTTGCCTCGAGTGCGGAAACCCGTACTGTGAATGGAAGTGCCCGGTGCACAACTTCATACCGAATTGGCTCAAACTTGTGTCGGAAGGAAATATCATCGAGGCGGCTGAGCTAAGTCATCAGACAAACTCTTTACCAGAGGTTTGTGGGCGTGTTTGTCCTCAAGATCGGCTCTGTGAAGGGGCTTGCACACTTAATGATGGTTTTGGGGCGGTCACGATTGGTTCGGCGGAAAAGTACATAACCGATACAGCGTTCGCGATGGGCTGGCGTCCGGATATGTCCAAGGTTGTATGGACAGATAAGCGTGTTGCTGTGATTGGGGCTGGGCCTGCTGGTTTGGGTTGCGCAGATATTTTGGTTCGTAATGGCGTTAAACCGGTTGTTTTTGATCGTAACCCCGAGATTGGTGGTCTGCTGACGTTTGGGATTCCCGAGTTTAAACTCGAAAAGAACGTGATGTCACTGCGCCGGGAAGTGTTTAGTGAGATGGGTGTTGAATTCCGCTTGAACGTGGAGATTGGTAAAGATGTCACTATCGCTGAACTGCTTTCGGAATACGATGCAGTGTTTATGGGGATGGGTACTTATACTTACATGAAAGGCGGTTTTCCCGGTGAAGACTTGCCAGGCGTATACGATGCCTTGCCTTTTCTGGTTTCGAACGTTAACCGCCGTCTTGGTTTTGAAAAATCTGAAGAAGATTTCATCAATATGAAGGATAAGCGGGTTGTCGTTCTGGGAGGCGGAGACACTGCGATGGACTGTAATCGTACCTCGATTCGCCAGCAAGCAGATTCGGTAACCTGTGCTTATCGTCGTGATGAGGCAAATATGCCCGGTTCGCGCAAGGAAGTTCAGAACGCCAAAGAAGAAGGTGTGCAGTTTTTGTTCAACCGTCAGCCGGTAGCAATTGTTGGTGAGGATAAGGTTGAAGGCGTCAAGGTTGTTCAGACGAAACTGGGCGACCCTGATGAGAATGGCCGTCGTCGCCCTGAAGTTGTTCCGGACAGTGAAGAGATCTTGGCTGCAGATGCGGTATTGATTGCTTTTGGTTTCCGGCCAAGTCCTCCAGAGTGGTTGGGAGATGTTAAGGTCGGCGTTAATAGCTGGGGTGGCGTAGAAGCTCCGGAAATGGGCGACTTTCCTTTTCAGACAGCTAACCCGAAGATCTTTGCTGGTGGTGATATGGTGCGTGGTTCGGATCTAGTGGTGACTGCTATTGCTGAAGGCCGCAAAGCTGCTGAAGGTATTTTGGATTATTTGGACGTTTAATACGTCTTGTTTTAGCTTGAAAGGCACGGCGATCGTCGTGCCTTTTTACTTTGTATGGAAAAGAGAACACTATGAGTCAACTCAAGAATGATCGCTTTCTGAAAGCCTTGCTTCGTGAGCCTGTCGATGCCACACCAGTTTGGATGATGCGTCAGGCTGGTCGTTATCTTCCTGAATACAAAGCGACGAGAGCACAGGCTGGCGATTTTTTAAGTTTGTGTAAAAACAAGGAGTTAGCTTGCGAGGTGACCATTCAGCCTCTTGAGCGTTACGACTTGGACGCGGCTATTCTGTTCTCTGATATTTTGACCATCCCAGATGCGATGGGGCTTGGTCTTTACTTTGAGACTGGAGAAGGGCCGCGATTCAAGAAGGTTATTCGCAGTGAGAAAGACGTCGCTGATTTATCTGTCGTGGATACGGCCGCTGACTTAAGCTACGTGACCGATGCGGTCAGTGAAATCCACTCCGCACTTTCTGGTCGAGTACCTTTGATCGGTTTTTCAGGCTCGCCTTGGACCTTGGCAACCTACATGGTTGAAGGTGGCAGCTCAAAGGATTTTAGGCACATTAAAGCGATGATGTATCGTGAGCCTGAAACTTTGCATGCTTTACTGGATATATTGGCCGACTCGGTGATCGGCTACTTGAATGCTCAGATAGATGCGGGCGCACAAGCTGTTCAGATTTTCGATACTTGGGGTGGAAACCTTAGCGATCAGGCTTACATCGACTTTTCCCTTGCTTATATGAAGAAAATCGTCGCAGGTTTGAAGACTGAAGCGCGTGGCTTGCGGGTGCCATCGATTGTGTTTACCAAGGGCGGTGGGCTTTGGTTGGAGCAAATCGCTGACTGTGGTGCGAATGCATTGGGCCTGGATTGGACCATGAATATTGGTCGCGCACGCAGTCTTGTTGGCGATAAAGTTGCCTTGCAAGGTAATATGGACCCCAGTGTTTTGTATGCGAAGCCTGAGCAGATTCGAGCGGAAGTCGCGCGCATTTTGGGCGATTTCGGACAAGGTGCTGGTCATGTCTTCAACCTTGGGCATGGCATCCATCAGTTTGTAGACCCTGAGGCGCCAAAAGTCTTTGTCGATGCTGTTCACGAAATAAGCGCTCAATACCACGTTTAATCTTATGTTCAGCGTAAGCTGCGTCACAATTGCGGTGGCGCAGCGTTTATCCCTTCCTCTTCATGCCATACAATTTCAGCGTATCTCAAAATAAACAGGACCTTCAATGAGTCGCTCAATACGAGTCTGTGTACTTTTGCTTGCTTATCTGGTCTCAGCCTGCGGCGAATTTAACGTCGATGATCAAGATTTAAGTGATAATCGCCGAAATTTAGATGTCACCAATGATAACTCTGAAGAACTGCTATGGAGTGCTTATCAGGCTGCCTACTCTCCGTTCTATTACGCTCGTGTTGATCAGTTTCTTGATGCTTCAGGTCTGGTAGCGTCTTCGAGTCCAGTAACATGCTCAGGCGGTGGAAGCTATACCGCGAATTACCCAAATTCGGTTGGTGACGAGTATCGCGTACAAGATGCTTTTAGCATTGAGTTTGATGAGTGTGTTAGATCGAATGGTATTCAGTTAAATGGTCTTATTACCGGCCGTTATCTAGAGATTGAGGGTTATAACACCGAATTTTCTAATGTAGTCGATATTGATCATTGTGCATCTCGTGTGGTTCGCGATGACTTTGATGGAAGCGCAAGAGTGATTGCGGATCAGGCTGAGATGATATTATTCGACAAGCAGGGGCCGCGCTTATTTGTGCGCTATCTAAACGCTAATCCAACGGATAGAACCGAAGTGGTCGAACATGCGGTTTACGAGCTCAGCTTGAGCGAAGAAGCCGTCGTGTTGAATAGTTCATCTACAGTGAGCGGCTCTGTCCTTGATGCAGATGGTGCTTCAATTTATAAAGTCTCTGAGGGTTTAGAGGAAAAGGTAGACTGTACCTATTATGAGCGTCAAATAGATCTTGATCTCGCTAGTTTAACATTGGCTGCAAGCGACTCTACGCGAATCCTCAATGGAAGCGTTACGCTAACGCACACCCAGAACCGTGCAGAGAACAAAATATTGCGGATCACCTCTGAGGCGATCGCTAGCTCTCTCGTTTTGGGAAATTTGAGTGAGTCTTACACTTTGAATGATTTCGAATGGCGGATGGAATATGACGAACAATCACAGGCCACTTACGGTGCGTATTTTGATGCAGAGCTCGTTAATAATTTGAACGGTGCCATCGGAGAGGTTCGAGTAAGTAATGGTGTCGCTATGCGGGGTGCGCTAGCTGAGTTGCACCCCTCTAGTGGTATTCTGTCTCTTGATGGAATTAACGATGAGAATGCGGCTATGAATGTAAACAATGCGTCTTCCATCACTTTCGCTATTGAAGCGGATGGTGATCAGACAGGAGATGGCCGCGGTGATAAAACAGCAGAGAACTTCGATTTATCGTGGGTGCAGTTTTTGAATCGAGAGTTCGTTCGTCCTCCAGTAATTCCTGTTGAACAGCCAGATTCTGGTTCGAACCCGGACTTCGGAAATTTACTTCCATAACTATGGCAAAAACGAAAACAGCTTTTGTATGCACGGAATGCGGTGCTGATTTTTCAAAGTGGCAGGGTCAATGTCCTGAATGCGGGCAATGGAACACGGTTCAGGAAATCAGGCTCGGCTCTGCCAAGTCGTCACGTTCTTCAACTAAAACCGTCGGATATGCCGGCGCTGCGTCTGAAATAAAAACACTGAGTTCTATCGATCTTGCTGAGCAACCTCGCTTTAGCTCTGGTATAGGTGAGTTTGATCGCGTCTTAGGTGGCGGTTTGGTTCCCGGTTCAGCGATTTTGGTTGGCGGTCACCCGGGAGCGGGGAAGAGTACACTCCTGTTGCAAACGATGTGTCATCTCGCAGGACAACTTCCTGCGCTTTATATTACTGGTGAAGAGTCTTTGCAGCAGGTTGCTATGCGAGCTAAGCGGCTCGGTTTGACCGCTGATGCGCTTCAGATGTTTTCTGAGACAAGTGTTGAGGTGATCGAGCAGACTGTTCAGGCGACTCAGCCGAAAGTGATTGTCGTCGACAGTATTCAGGTGATGTTTAGTGAGTCCATTGAATCGGCGCCTGGAAGTGTGTCTCAGGTTCGTGAGTGCGCTGCCCGTCTTACTCGTCTCGCTAAGCAGACAGGGATGGTGTTGTTTTTGGTTGGTCATGTGACCAAGGAAGGCGCGATTGCCGGCCCGAAAGTTCTCGAGCATATGATTGATTGCTCGATCATGCTTGAGGGCTCAAGTGATACACGCTACCGAACATTGCGTGGCATCAAGAATCGTTTTGGCGCCGTCAACGAGCTTGGTGTTTTTGCGATGCAGGAACGTGGATTGATTGAAGTTAAAAATCCAAGCGCAATCTTTTTGAATCGAGGCGAAGAAGCCAGTCCTGGGAGTTCCGTTACTGTGCTTTGGGAGGGTACTCGGCCGCTGCTAGTGGAGTTGCAGGCGCTTGTTGATGAAAGTCAGGGCTCTTATCCCAAAAGAGTGGCGCTTGGTTTGGACCAGAATCGATTATCCATGCTGCT
>NZ_LWFU01000506.1:0-10824 GCF_001635135.1 Oleiphilus sp. HI0080 | reverse complement strand
TGATAAACCGCCAGTTCTTCGATTGAGGTGGAAAGCGAGATCTAGCTGGTGGAGACGCTCGAAAACCCTCAGGCCAATGCGGCGCATGGCACGTTCGGTTACGCGGCCAAAGAGCGTGTCGCGAATCTCGCCAAGCACCGAGTTGGCAAGCCTGATAAAACCGTATGCGATTAACAGCGCAATAGGCACGCTTAGCGCCATTGCCGTTTTGCTATCCAAGCCGGAAGAGGCTTGCGCATCAAATTGTCCGTTAAGATTATCGACAATTTGTTTTAGAACAAAGGGCATGCCAATGCTGGCAAGTTTTGCTGCGACAAGGCACGCAAGCGCAAGCGCAACGCGAGAGCGGAACTCAAAAATATAGGGAACAACCTGCCGAACTACAGACCAGTCGATCTTTTGGTTTGGGTTGAAATCGGAACGCATCCCGCGCATGGCATTTTCCTGGAGGGCTTTTTGAAGAGCATTATGCCATGCCCGGGGGGGAGTCGTTAGTAGGACGGCGTGCCGTTGCTACTAAACACCGTGCTTGCAAGGTAGCAACGAACATCTAAGAGCAAGCGTGGCAGATTTGATCTCCGTAGTAGTTGTTACTGTAGTTACAGTTTGCGGCGTTTGCGCTTTTTCTCTTCGTGTTTTCTCGCGGTTTGTTTACGTGAGTTTGAGATTTGATGGCTGTACTGACGATCTGGTGCATAGTGAATCCCTCGTAGTGCTGTGTTGTTGATGAGAAACGAGTATTGCAGAGCGCCGCCATTCCTTAAATTGAAATAAAACGTTTTGTTTATTCTGTTTTTTAGAATTTTGGCGCGCTGCGATCACTACTGAGATCACTGTTTATATCACTGCTGCTGGCCCAATCACCGGCAGTGACTATAGTGCGACAATAACCCGGCCTCGCGTTTGGCCAAGGGTGATTTTCTCTGCGTAGTCGGCTGTTTCTTCAAGCGAAATCGTCGTGCTCGCGGATTCATAAAATTTTGCCGGAAGGAGCTCTGCAATCGAATTCCATGCAGCGAGACGCCGTTCCTTCGGACACATTACCGAGTCTATGCCTTGAAGCCGAACGTTGCGCAGGATAAACGGCATGACGGTGCTTGGTAGGTCAAAGCCGCCCGCTAAGCCGCATGCGGCAACGACGCCATCATACTGCGTTTGGCTTAGCGCCTTGGCGAGCACCTTGCTACCCACGGTATCTACAACCCCCGCCCACAACTGCTTTTCAAGCGGTTTAGCGGGCTCTTCAAGCGCGCTGCGCTCGACAAGTTCACTTGCGCCAAGAGAGGTTAGAAAGTCGGCGTTCTCATTCGCGCGACCCGTTGCTGCCGCGACGCTAAACCCGAGTTCGCTGAGTAGGGTGACAGCCACAGAACCGACGCCACCGCTTGCGCCGGTGACTAGAACCGTGCCGCTCTGCGGGGTTAAGCCGCCATCAATAAGCGCTTGAACGCAGAGCATGGCGGTAAAACCTGCGGTACCGATCATCATCGATTGCTCAGGACGCAGCTTTTCAGGGAGAGGAACTAGGCAGCTTGCGTTAACACGTGCTTTCTCGGCCATGCCACCCCAATGGTTTTCACCGACGCCCCAGCCTGTGAGAACCACTTGCTGGCCGGCAGTAAACTCAGTACTGGCGCTCTCAATTACTTCACCTACAAAATCAATGCCGGGCACCATGGGAAAGTCACGGATGATTCTTCCCTTTCCCGTAATCGCTAGTCCATCCTTATAGTTGATCGATGAATGGCTGACACGCACAAGAGTGTCGCCCTCCGGAAGTTGGGCCTCATCCAGAGTTTCGATGCTCGATGTGGTGACTTTATCTTGCTGATTTAAAACCAAGGCTTTAAACATTTAGCGATCTCCTTGTGAAGTGTAGAGCGGCATTTTGACACGCCCGCCGTGGACCAGACTACTGGTCTTTAGTCGAATGGATCTGTTTTCCATTTTCAGATGTATTAGATTACTTAGAATTGTGCGGCTCAAAGATATTTAACGGCACATCAAAACATAAAGGGACACTATGAACAAAATCCAAATATGCGTCTTACTTGCGACGCTGCTTAATACCGCCTCGGCCTTTGCGGATCTTGAAGGTAAAAAACCTCGCCCGCAAGGCTGGTTTTGGGGCTTTGGCGCAGGGTACACNGAGTCGATTTATGAAGGCAAAGGTAATGAGTTTATCCCCATTCCTGCGATTGGTTATATCGGTGAGTCCCTAGAGTTTTACGGTCCGTTTGGCAGCTATAAATTTGTTAAGGATGGCCCTTTTTCGGCTAGAGCGCGATTGGCTGTGCGATTTGATGGTTATGAAGCCGAGGACAGTGCTTCGCTTAGTGGCATGGATGATCGCGACAGAACGATTGATGGTGGTTTGGTGTTTGGTTATCAGCCTAAAGACGTTGCGCGTTTTGAGTTTTCTTACATGCATGATGTGTTGTCAAAACACAAAGGCTCCGAAACAAGCTTCCAGATCTCGCGGCAGTTCAATCGCGGGCCATTCTTTTTTGTTCCCGAAGTGTCTGTGCATTACCTCAGTGCGAATTTGATCGACTACTACTATGGTGTCAAAGAGTCCGAAGCAACAGCCAATCGAGCCGCCTATAGCGCAAAGTCCGGCTTGAGTTACAGAGCGGATTTGAACTTTTCCACGCCGATTCTTTTTGGTGGCTTTACGAGGATTGANCTAGGGTATGTCTGGTACGCCAACGAAATTAGCGACAGCCCCATCGTCGACGAAACCGAAGGGTACAACATTCGGTTCGCCTGGACGCGGTTTTTCTAGCCATGTGTTGATGGGCATGGGTTTTGAGTTGTGCTTGATCAGTACTTAAAGTTGCCAACCAGGTTTGAAAGGCGTTCAGCCTGAGCGGACATCTCATCGCATGAGTTGGCATTTTGCTGCGAGACATGGCTTGTCTGGTTCGCCATATCATTGATCGAAACAATGTGCTGATTGAGATCGTCCACCACGCTTGATTGCTGCTCTGTTGCCGTTGCAACCTGAAAAGACATATCTGAAATGCGCTCAATAGCCGACCGAATCGACTCAAGTGAACTGCTAATTTGCTGAGAGCTTTGTACCACGAGCTCGCAGCGCTGTTTACCGGCATCCATCGCGCCGACTGCGTTACTGGATCCATGTTCAAGACGACCGATCATTTCATTAATTTCTTCGGTGGATTCCTGAGTGCGTTTTGCCAACATGCGAACTTCATCCGCAACTACCGCAAATCCACGACCTTGCTCGCCCGCACGCGCAGCTTCAATGGCGGCATTTAAAGCGAGAAGATTCGTCTGTTCGGAAATACCCGATATGACCGCAAGCGTCGAGCTGATTTTATGTATGTCCTCGGCTAATTCAGAGATGACAGATGACGCTGAGGCAAGTTCGGTATCGAGGCTCTGAATCTCTGAAACAGTGTTGCTTACCGTCTCTTGGCTGTTATTGGCTTCATTTGCCGAATCGCGACTCGCGTCCGCAGTGTGTGTCGCATTTTGCGCAATTTCTTTTACGGTTGCGCCCATTTCAGTAATCGCGGTGGCCACCATGTCAACGCTATGCAGCTGTTCTTTTGAGCCTTGCTCAGTTTTTCGTGCAGACTCGGATACATCCTGTGAAACTGAATTCACCGACGCAGCCGTTGATGAAATTTGCTCAACTAACGAAGCCATTTTCTCGACAAATTGATTGAACGAGCTGGCGAGCTGGCCCAGCTCGTCGCGACGACTTGTGTTCAGTCTTTGCGTTAAATCGGCATCGCCTTCAGCAATTGAGGCGAGCATGCTTGCCGTCTCTTGAATGGGTTTGCTGAGTGACGTGGCGACGAGCGCAATTGCGCCGATTAACCCTAGTACGAGCAGTATATTTACAACAATGAGCGCCTGCGTCGTTTGATTGATTCCGGCGTAGACTTCATCACGCGGAATCTCTGCGATAATGTACCAGTCTAAACTGGGTATATAGTGCGATGCGAGAATAAAATCGCCCGAATTCTCTAACAGAATGGCGCCCTCTTTATCGAGCAGTTGGGTAGCGAACTTTGCGGTATGTTCTTGATTGGCTAGCGTGAGTGAGCCAGATTTTTCTGTGTCGGGGTGGATGCGAACTTGTCCGGATGCATCGACGAGATAGACAAAGCCATTTTCGCCTATCGAGTAATCTTGAATGAGCTTAGACAGCTCTGCAACGGTAATGCCGACGCCAGTGACGGCTTTGCCGCCTGCAACCCGATAATTGACGAAGAGTGTAAATATTCCGGTGCTGTTGTCTCGGTCTAGATCTAGGCTGAAATCTTCGCCGGAGCCGAGAAAGTCATAAAGCCAGCCATCGTCAGATCGACTAACGGTTCTTAGCAGGCCTGAGTCGGAGTAGTAGTTACTGCTGTCAGCGGAAACGAGAAACGCAAACTTAGCGCCACTCGTGCGCTTGATTCCGCCTAGATAATCGGCAATATCTTGGGTAGCGTCTTGCGGCTCGCCCTGATCAATCCATTTATTAACGTAGGCGTTGTTGGCCATTCCTTGTGCGGTATTTAACGGTAGCGCGATTTGCAGTTCTAATGCGTTCCCGACACTGGAAAGAATCGCCGGAATCTCGGTGTTAGTTATGCGCTCCGTTGTACTATCGCGTAATAAATAATTGGTGATCAACATTGATATCAGCATTGAAATGATCAAGGCTAGGCTCATCACGAATATGAGCTTGTGTTTGATGCTAAGCGATTGCCATTTCTGCATGAGTGCATGTCCTGTTTTATTTTTGACCAAAAGTATAGTCGTTGTGCGATGAGTTGCGCGCAAGATTTCTATCTATCCCCCAAGGAATTTTCTAAATGCTGTTTCCAATTGGCTTACGATATATGTTGCTCAGCGCGTTTGGTTTTGCAGCGATGGCCGTTTGCGTGAAGCTTGTGTATTCGCATGGCATTCCTGTTTTGGAGATTGTCGTCGCGCGGTCACTGGTCTCTCTGGTTTTGAGTTATCTGGATATTCGCAGAAAACGGCTGCCGATGTTCGGAACCCACAAGGGCTTGCTGTTCGCAAGGGGTGCAGTAGGCGCGATTGCCTTGATGGCGGTTTACTACGCCCTTACGGTATTGCCACTCGCTGAGGCAACCATGCTGCAATATCTACATCCGATGTTTGTTGCGGTCCTTGCGCTGCTGTTTTTGGGTGAGCGATTTCAGCTTGGCGTTGTTGCATGCGTGGTGTTGAGTTTTATCGGGCTTGTATTGGTCGTCGAGCCGGCATCTCTAGGCTCAATATTGCAGACTGGAAGTCACGCAGAACTCACGGAGCACGTAACGCGGTTGAACCTCTTCGGAGTGAGTATCGCAATACTCGGTGCTTTTGGGAGTGCCATTGCATATGTTCTGGTTCGCAAGCTAAGTGCGCTCGAAGATAGCTCGGTGATTATTTTGTACTTCCCTATGATTGCATTGCCAATGTCTTTGGTATTGCTCGGCTCAGATTTCGTTTGGCCCGAGTCTCTTTCTACTTGGGTTTTACTGTTGCTGGTGGGCGTTTTTACTCAGTTGGGGCAAGTCGGATTAACAAAGGCAATGCAGACCGAAACAGCCGCCAGAGCGACGGCATTTTCGTATGTGCAGGTTGTGTTTGCCGTTATTTTTGGCCTGTTGTTTTTTGACGAAGTACCAACATCTCTCGCCATTGTTGGCATGGTCTTAATCATGTTTGGTGCGATGATCAACATTCTCTATCGAGCCAAGGCCTTGAAGGCCTAGACTCCGCGTTTGCGCATAGCGGCAGCGACCCTGCTCACTCGTTGTAGTGAATTTCAAGGTAAGTACGCCGGTTTTTCTCGTGCGGAAGCGTTCTATTATTCTGATCTCTCAATTGTGTCGCGCCATAAGCAAAGGGCGTCACTAGCGCGCTTGGGTAGCCCGATTGGGTAAGCGCTTCTTTTACGGATATGGCGCGTTTCAAAGAGAGCTCGACGTTATACTCGCGCGTGCCTCTTGGGTCGGCTTGCCCATACACATTGATCGAGGGAAGCACTTCACGTTGTAACAAATCACAAGAGAGACTTTCTAAGTGCGTCCGTTGTGCGTCTGATATGCGGTGTTTGTTAGTGTCAAAGTACAGTGTTTGTATGTGCTCATTCCCTTTGCAGGCGATGACATCATCGCCAGATGCGATTTGCTCCTCTCTTTTTGACGCATCGTCCGCTTGTTGATTTCGGTCGCGGGTATCGATATCCATAAAAATTTTTAGCTGTTCCGGTAGCGATCCTTTGGACAAGTTAATCTCTTGACGAAACTGATGGGGATGCATAGGCAGAGCCGTAATTCGATTTGAAAGACCAGTGAGTTGCTCAATGTCTATATCGAGTGGCGATTCGCCCAGTTTATTACCATTTAGGTAGATGATAGCGGTGCTGGGAGAGGTCAATATATGCACGGCCTTATGGTGGCGCTCGTCGATGATGAGGTCAGCCCATGCGGTATGTGAAGCCAGCATCCACAGGGTGAATAGACTGGCTTTGCGGATGAATCGAGACGTCTTCATATTCACAAAAGACCTGATTTCAGCTTCCGACGCTGTTCAATACAATGGCTTGGCCAATGCTTGCGTCTGCTGTTTTCGTTTGCCTTCTCTTGGCGCCGAGCTGTAAACCTTTCAGGTAAGCCCATTGATAGACAGCGCGTCGTGGGAAGATGGACGGGATAGACTTCCAGTCTCGTTCTTTGATGAAAAACACCATGTCTTGAGCACAGCAACGTACGGTTGCCAAACATTGCTTGGCGAAGGATGGCTGCTTTTGATAGATGAATGCGTCGGCTTCACCTTCGACAAATCTCCTGCCATAGATTTCTTTCAACGTGTAATTGTGGGAATGCATCGTGCGTGCTTGTGGAACATATTGAACGGTGTGTCCGGCCTCGCGCGCCCAGTTACCCCATTCAGTATCTTCGGAAGCCCATGCTTCAGTGTAAAAATGGTGTTGCTCAAATGTCGTTTTGCGCATGGCTGCGAGCGGCAATGACATAGTTATCCAGTCAGGGATGTCCTCTGCGTTCTCTGGAAAGCTCACGGCATAATCACGTCTTACCCAAGACTCGGCTTCCGGTCGTGGAAGTTGGCGTCCAAATGCGGCAGAGACGGATGGATCGTCGAATGCGTCAATCAGCTTGCTGAGACTGTCAGGTGCGAGCATCACGCTGTCAGAATTCAGAAACACAATGATGTCTGAATCGCAGGTCGCAATAGCATCATTTAACACCTTTCCGGGGTAGTAATCGCCAGGCTCGATCTCGATCAGACGACAGGGGTAGTGGGATACAAACTCTAACGTACGGTCTGTGGAGCCCGAGTCCACGACTACTAGCTCAAAGTCCGTGTATTCCTGAGAAAATAGCGCCGAAAGTGCTTCGCCAATAACCCAATCGCTATTCTTGCAGCGCATGATGATGGAGACTCTATTTTTCATTGTACTCTTCCACTTTGTTGAATCATGTTGTTTTGGCTTCGCGAAAACTCGGTTACGAAGCATGTTTCAAACTGGCCTAGAAAGTCTGCGACTTCATTGAGTGCTTTCATGCCGCCGCAGAGATAGATTGTGATTGGGTGGATCAGCAGGTGAGAGATACCGCCCTGTTCCTCACGCAGAAGAATTTCGTTCTTAAAGATGTCGAACCAATCTGAAAAATAATACGAGTTCGAGCCATAATCGTCGGACCAGTTGTAACGTTTGATCCAGTTCTCCACCCATTCAGGAGTGCGCTCGGCGTGATACAAATGCTCATGATCGGGAATAATATTGATCGGGAAGTTCTTTAAACCTGATGGATGTGTTCGGGTTCCGGAGGATTGTCTATCCACACCATCGCAGCAGACTTCGATGCCATTTTTCATCAGCAGGGTTTCTGTATGCGGGCCATGCATATACATGTGGTTTCGCCAGCTAGTAATGGTGATGTTCGCCTTGGTTTGAATAATGCGTTTGGTCTTAGCGATATCCCAATCTTGCTGCCATTTTGGGCCGTTGTAGCTGCCAAAGAGTTTTTTACAGCCGCGATGCCATAGCTCCGGCATAAAGCAGCTATACGTATGCCCGCCTATTTCTACATTGCGGCTTTCGCACATGGGTTTGATTTCAGGCCACTCTTCTTCGAAGGCTTTACCTGTCACGAAGCATGTGACTTTCGCATTGTGCTCGTTAAGTCGAGCGACAAAATCGCAGGCAATGCTCGCCTCGGTGCGATCTGAGTACAATTGATTACCTGTTTTCAGGCTCATGTGATGGATGTCGGATGTAATGCAAATCATAGTTATGTCCTATAGAGCAATCTGGTTTTTAGACAATACGGCGCTTAAATTTCGGTCAAACGTGGCGCCCCATTGGCGGACATATGCCTTGATAATGCTCAGCAATGAATCTTGTTCCTGCCTGCCAAAGTGCGATGAGAAAAATGAAACGAAATGCTGTTTTTCAACCGAGGAATTCACAAAGCTCGGGTTGAAAGCAATGTAAGGGAAGATCAACGGTAACATGCTCTCGTTATCTGAAAGCTGGTATGCGAGCTTGCCCAAAGGAGGCAGCTTATTCGGCAATTTTCCTGTTTTTGGTTTGATGAGATTCATCAGTCTACGCAGACATTCTTTTGCGTTAAACTCACGTTCATACAGTGAATGCACCAGCGCTGTGTCGAAGTACGTTTGCCACGTTAAATCAGAACGTTGGAGCCTTTTGGCTTCGCATTTCAGATGGATTGACTCAAGCTGTCTCATGACATTGCGATGCCAGTCTTTTAAATCTAGCTGCAGATAGTAGGCATACTTCGGTGAAAGCCGAAAAGATAGGGCTTCGTCGTAAAGGCGCTTGAATCGCAAATCTATCTCTGAGTGCTTAAGAATTCGCGCATGTTTTTCACGATACGACCAGTGATACTCATCCAAAGAGTAGAGCAGCGCATCGCCATAGCCAATAATGGCTTTCATCGCATGTTTTATGATCAGTCGATCCAGTTCCTGAGACCGTTCCTCGTTTTGCAAACAAATTTGGTTAAGGAGCAATAGAGAGCCTCGATTAACCATGAGGTTGCGCATATCCCACGCTGGAATGTCCCGCTGTTTATGCTTGATAGACGGCACGAATTTGGCGTCGCCTAGCAGTGTTCTATGGCCCTCCATCATGTCGTACCAGAGGACCCGCGTCGGCATATTTTTGAGTTTCCACTGATCGATCAACGAGAGATCGATTCCAATATCAAGCTTGCCTGCCAAAGCTTGTAGCTGCTGTGACAGTGCTTCGTTGACACGTTCTTGCTTTGTCTTGCTCAAATGTTGGGTGACCAAAAGAAGGTCGAAGTTGTTATGGGGCTTATAGCTGTTGCCAACCACGCTCACGCCACCTTCACCTTTGCCATAGCCGCCGAGAAGAATAAGGCTGCGCAGCTTGTGATCGGCGATGTTTTTTTGGACCACCTTAGCGATTTGATCTAGCAACCCAGAAATACACTTTTCGGCTTCAGGATTGTTTGAGAGTGTGAATCGATGCTTGCTCATTACGCAGCCTCCATCATGCTGGTCATTAAGTTGTGCACAAGGTTAATGTGCTGCTCTGGGGCGAAATGCCCGTAGTCGCTCTTCAGAGCAAACTGACGCAGTCGAGTTTGCAAGCGAACGTCTGAAAAGTAGCGATCAATTGAAAATGCGAGTTGGGCACTGTTGTTGGCCTCAAATTCCAAGCCGTTGACGTTGGGTTTGAGCCATTCGTTCATTCCACCAGTGTTGCTTGCAATCACCGGAGTACCATTTGCAAGTGCTTCTAGCCCTACCAGGCAGAACGTCTCGGGTGCTCTGGACGGAATGACGACGGCATCTGCACGTTGGTAATGTTTCCGCAGTTGATCACTGTTTTGATGTCCTAGGAAGCGAACGCGCGGGCTTAATCCAAGGGCTTCTGACTGACGCTGATAGTTTTGCTCCATTTTCCCCGTCCCACAGACCACGAGTTCAACCTCATGCGCAGATTTGGCAAGTGCTTCAAGCAGAGTATCCAGGCCCTTGCCTGTCACCAGCTGACCGACGAACAGTAGTTGTTTTTTCCGTTTAGATACGGGCGAATCTGCAAGATTTGAAGACGTTGAGGAACCTAATACTAGCGGTGTCTCTTGGTCCGCAGGGCGTAATGCATTGGAGAATAGGGTGGCGACCGCGAGCTTTTCTGCATCGAAGTCATGCATCTTTAGCTGCTCAGCCATGTAATTTGATCCAACGAGAACGCGATCGAACTGTTGGTTGAGCTTTAATGAGGCTTTCAATTCGCCGAGCGTTCTAAGCCCTACTTTCCAAGGCATGGAAGATGGTTTAAGAAAGCCTAGGCAGCTGTAGCAATCCAGGCCCAGTTTTTTCGCGCATGGCTTTTTGCCAATCGTTGTATATTTGTGGTCTCGAAGACAGAAAGCCCTTTGGTCGTGAAAAAAGCGGATCTTCTGACACGGAAACGCGACAATGCGTTTGAGCGTCTCAATATCATTTAGGCTATGTACATAAATAATATCGGGCTGAAGCTGCACTAATTGGCTCTCTATGTCGACCATAGGAAACGCTTGCTCGAATTGGTTCAGAAATTCCGCACTTTTCGGCGAGCCGACTTTGTACATCAGTGTCGATTTGATGTTTTTCTCTGCTAACAGACCGACAGACTGGTAAATATAGCTTTCACAGCCGCCAGTGAAATCAGCGTCTTCGTTAATCCAAACCACATGCATTTTGATGACTCCTAGCAAATCTGAGTTGCGCGAAAAAATTTCGTTATTAGATTGGTAGCAGGAGGTGTGCCAATATTTAAGTTAT
>NZ_LWFU01000505.1:0-6082 GCF_001635135.1 Oleiphilus sp. HI0080 | reverse complement strand
ATAGCAAAGCGCTGAGTACGATAGTACGATCAAAGGTAAAGAGTGCACTGGATGTAGCAATCCATGTTCATCGAAGGCACTTAAACACCTTGCACAAGATGGCGCGATAGCAAAGCGCTGAGTACGATAGTACGATCAAAGGTAAAGAGTGCACTGGATGTAGCAATCCATGTTCATCGAAGGCACTTAAACACCTTGCACAAGATGGCGCGATAGCAAAGCGGTTATGCACTGGATTGCAAATCCACGTAGGCCGGTTCGACTCCGGCTCGCGCCTCCATTTTCTCACCGTTGGTGAGCACTCCTGCCGGGGTGGTGAAATTGGTAGACACAGCAGACTTAAAATCTGCCGGCCGAATAGGCCGTGCCGGTTCGATTCCGGCCCTCGGCACCATTTAAATCAATAGCTTACACCACTTCTTTGTTTTTCTGATATCGTTGCATTTTCGATATGTAGACGCAATGTAGACAATTGGTCGCTCTCCAAATATATAGAATGCCTGTCTAGAGTATTTTTGCTAATCTGTTAATGGAATATAAGAATTGCTTCTTATATTGTTTTTAAGCATCGTGATGCGGGTTAGTATGTGATCAGGAGGGAGGCAACACATGATAGGGCCCACTAAGTTTGATATAGAGCATGCGCTAGGTGTTTATGCTTATAGCTATGTGAATCTTCCCGCCGAGTACATATATGATGACAATGCCTTGGGTGAGTATGCTGAGTTGGTCGAAACTTGTCATATTTATTTTATTGGGTATCGCCCTAAGATTTTCGTGTCAGGCTTTAGGCAGGCTGATCGCCGCATATTTGTAGATCTAAAAGTTTTAAAGGAAGAACGAGTTTTAGTATGGGATTTTCCTTGTGATATTGAATTGAAAGAGGTTGATGGTTATTGGTTCGTTCAACGGCCAGATGGGAAACGCTTTGCTCCTTCAGAAGCCCAATTAATAGACACTATGGTAGAGCAGTATGGGCGAATGGAGTTTGATGTTCGCTACATTGGTCAGGCGTTTGGGAAAAATGGCGAGCGCTCGTCGTTAGACCGGCTAAAAAAGCATGAGACTCTCCAGAGAATAGCTTTAAATCGGGCGCCTGAAGGTTATCAGATTGAGTTGTTGCTGATTGCGGTTCAGCCAAGCAACCAGATCATGACTTCAATTGTTCCTAACGCGATCGTGCAGGACAAAACGGGCGAAAGGATTCAAGCGGGACTTGATAAACTCTTCGGAACTGATGAGCGCGAAAGGGTCGCGATATATGAAGCTGCAATGATTAAGTATTTTCAGCCCGAGTTCAACAAAGACTATAAGGATAGTTTCCCGTCGGATCGCTTGAAAATTCTGCAAGACTGTTATGTGAAAGATATGTCTTCTGTTTCGGCGGAGTTCTGTTTTGATCAAATACCGTATCAACTTTGCTCAGATGCTGTGAAGCCGTCGACTTACCATATCGCATTTTATAACCTTCATTCTGAAGAAGAACGAAAGGCATTTTTTTGTATGTAAATTGAGCGGAGGTGTTTTTAGTAGGATTTTGCACCTCTATGTAGGCTTGGCTTTGAAGGGAGCTGTTGATGTCGCGCGGACGCTATTATTTAGGAAGGATTGTAAAAATAAATTTGGATCAGACAGCTCTGATGGATGCGATTATCAATTCGCCAATCATAACCGTAGGGAAGTTTGACTGGGCTATTACGGATGTGGAGGATCATAGGGGCTCAAATCTTCCTTTTGTTTTCGGAAAATTGTCAAAGTATGCTAGGCAGGGTCATGCGAAAGTTATTGATGAATTCAGCCGTTCTCAAGTCAGTACGGATGTGCCTAACCTGCTAGAAGCCAGTTCACCTTTTATTTATCTCCCTTCATATTCTGGGATAGCGTTTTTACATGTCTGGAATGGAATTCAGGAAGAGACTTTTTCCCGGCGATTTAAATCTGTCATAGAGGCCGCATTCGACGGTTTTATGATCTCTTGTTACATTGAGCCTGTATCAGACTATAGGCAGTTTACAACTAGGTTGAAAAAGCTTAGTCACTTCACCGAGTTTTCTGCGCGTGTTAGTCCACCAAACCCTTTATTCGGAAGGCTTTGGGCGGGGCTTAATCAATATATTGAGGAGCGAAATGCCTCTGAAGTTTCAGTTAAAGAGCATTCTTCAAAAGAGAAGGGCCTGAAGTCGCGAATAATAGAAGTGATGGATGAGATAATTGAGGATGCTGATTATGAGCCACAACACGATCTAGCTATTACTGATGCCGCTATTTTGATGGCAGCTGACGGGTACGGAAAGGGTAAAGTCGTAGGGATGGAGAATGGTGATGAGGTGGTTGTAAGTACTAGCGATACCCAAAAGAGCTTTTTGTACTCGAAGGAGCCAGATCCTATTAGTTTGGCTATAGAAGTAAGGTCATTGTTTGAAAGTGTTTCAACGGAAAGGGACATGAAGCACTGATGCGATGGATTTACTATGCAAGGGTTTATTTAATTAGTTTTGAGTTTCTTTCGGTTGTTATTGGTGTCGCGACTTGCTTGTTTTTTAGGGACTTATTAGAGCGATATTTTTCCGAGATTAGTTTGAACAAAGATGCAATTGAATGGATGACGCTCCTGCCGCTCGGTGTGTCGTGTTGGGTGCTCAAAGAAGGCCATGCAATTCTTTTTCCCGAGCATGAAAACCTTAAGCTTCTTCATGAGTGGCCAGATTATTGGCGGTTTGAGGCTCATGTATATATCGGAGTATTTAATGCGCTTTTATTTTCGTCAGTTTGCGTTGGGATTTGGTTTTTTGGCTTTATCGATACAATAATAGGGTTATGGCTCTTTCTCGTCTTTGTATTAGCTAATGGAATAAACGCACTTAGTTTTTATTTTGCTAAAATCGCGGTTAAGAAGAGTTTGATCAAAGTCCGTGTTTGATTGGTTGTTATTTTTCGAGGCTAGTACTTTCTACTGTCTCGTATAGTTGAGGTGAGTATCGATAAATATCATTCACTCGCCACTGCGACCTGCGCTTGTTGTTTTTAGCGTTCTCCGGGTCGAATTTTGGAGCCGGGTCTAGGAAGATCGTTCCGGCTTCTAGAGCGTCCAAGAGATGCTTCATGCTCGTTTTCTTGCACCATAAAACTTCGCCGCCAAATGCGACGACCTTTTTGTACCCCTGATCTATCGTGATTTGTTCCTCGTTTGGTGTAACTTTGCACGGAACGTACACACATGATTGATGTTTAACGCCCCAGTTATTCATTAAGCGCTCTATCGACCAAGACGCGGCGACTATGTCGTTGCTGTCTATTAGGCGAACTTCTAGACCATTGAGTTGCTTAGCAATAGGCGTGTAGCTGCTATAAGTTTTCACTTCTCCTGTATCTGGGTGCGTCCAGATAATCTGCATACATAGCTGCGAGCGCGATGCGACTTCACCCACTCTGTGCAGCCCTGTAAAGCGGTATACGCTTTCTTTTTCGTACCCGTATCTGCGCATAAATTCTTCAAAAGAATTGCTGTAAACTCCGCCATCTGGCTCTGGGGTGAATAGTGTAAGGCGCTTCTGACTAAACGTCTTAAGTTCTATGCCTTTGAAGTCGCCGTCTTTGTCAGAGTTACTGGGGATTTCGAGTAGGGCCTCTAAGGTGTACCCGCCAACTTGAGTGCCGTTAAACGGAACGATAGATCCGTCCACTTTCAATCTAATACCTAAATTGGTTGTGTTCCCTACACGCTCTCTGAGTAACTGAAGAAGCTCTTCCTCCGGGTCATGTATGGGCTTTCTCGCGCTTTCCCATAGGCGACAAACCTTTGAACCCTCGGCAAGTGGTTTGCTGCGAAGTTCGTTTAGAAAGTTGTCATTTGGATTAACAACGACAATTCCGTATGCCCTGCCTTCGAAGTCCGCTCCCAGCAGTAGGGTACGGGGCTGAAACTGCGGGCTCTTTGTATAGTCAACAGCTAAGCTTCTAGGCATTTCTCCATCAATGGTCTTAAACCCCGAAAGTCGTGCTTCCGGGTACTGGTGATAGACAATGGCTTTGCATGATTTTAGTTGTGATGGGTTGCCTTCTGTATCGATCCACGAAAAGTTATCGAAAACCGATTCAGTAATGGGTTTTCCTGCTCGTTTCTTGGAGCTTTCGGTATCGCCCCGCTCGCCAAATGTCAGTGCAAAAATGTTATTCAGAATCGATGCGTCGTGATAAAGGTAAATTTGGTTCTTATCGTTAGCATTCTTTGGAAGCTCTTTAGCCATGAAGCTTCGGCAGCCATGACTTTCGAGTAAATTTAGCGCGTGATCGAGGCTGGGGATGTTCGTGTGATCGAAACGGTTATACATTGGTTCTCTTGCTTTCTTAGCCTTTAATTCGAGTATAGATGCAAGGCTAATTAGGTCAAAAAGCTCTTTAGAGTTTTCGCGAGGCGGTCAATCAAACGGTCAATTTCTGTCTCGCTCTTACCTCGCAGGTCGCATTCCCATACAGCCAAAACCTTCCAGCCTAGCGCGGTTAGCTCACGCTGATTTTGCTCGTCGCGTTTCCTCGTCGTGGTGATCTTTTCCCTCCAGAAATCTGGGTTGGATTTGGGCCATTTAAAAAGCTGACAGTTATGGCCGTGCCAGAAGCAGCCGTTAACGAAAATCGCTGTCCGGTATTTTGGAAGGACGAGATCGGGTTTTCCCGGTAATCGCTTGTCATGCAATCGAAACCGAAAGCCTCGCTTGTGCAGTCCTTTTCTTATTATGAGTTCGGGTTTGGTATCTTTACCTTTAATGCCAGACATCATCTCGCTTCGTTTAGCGGGCGAGACGATGTCCGTCACTAAGCTACCTCAGCTTCTTTTGTCTTTGCGGAGGAGGAAGAGCAGGCAGCGATGATGAATGGTTGCATCAAATCTGCTACGGCATTAAATACAGGTACGACAACCGAGTTTCCAAATTGTCGATAAGCCTGTGTGTCCGATACAGGGATTTTGAAGTCGCTTTCACCTGGACCGATAAAGCCCATTAGCCTTGCGCATTCAATTGGAGTTAAACGGCGGGGCCGTCGTGCAAGGTTTTCTTCATCGTTAAAGTTGCGTTCTCCTAGCGCCATATTCCAGCCTCGATCAATAAGGATCTCGGAGCCGTCTTTGTGATACCGCGCTGATAGAGTCCGCGCTGTAACTTGTGGGTCGTTCGGATTTACCAGTCCAAACCCGAAACCATTTCCTTTTGCTTGATGTTTTTTCGCGTACTCATAGAGGTACTGCCAAAGCTTGGGGGTGAGTACATATTTGCTTTCGGCCTCGCCGTCCATCGGCTCAAGTATTTCTCCGAATGAGGGTCTATAGCGCGGCAGTTTGATGTCTTTTAGCGTCAATTTCCCCTTGAGACCCAAGTCTCTTCTGGTGCCTACCAGAACAATACGTTCTCGATGCTGTGGAACAAAGTGCTTGCCATCTATAATCTTAGGGTCATCCGTTCCGCTTCCTTCGAACTCAATATCCGCTACGTCGTAGCCAAGCTCGTCGAGGGCTTTTCTAATAACGGTGAAAGTCTTCCCCTTGTCGTGGCTCCGCAAATTCTTGACGTTCTCTAGCAGGAAAAATTTTGGCTGTTTTACTTCCAAGATTTTGCACACATCAAAGAACAGCGTTCCTTGAGTATCGCAGGCGAAGCCGTGAGCACGTCCTAAAGAGTTCTTTTTAGATACTCCTGCTAATGAGAATGGCTGGCAAGGGAAGCCAGCGAGTAATACATCGTGGTCTGGTATGCGGGTGCGAATACTAGCATTTGCCTGTTGTTCGGTGACGTTCTCTCCCGACAGGGTTATATCGGTGATATCGCTGTTAAATGCGTGATCATCTCCGCAGTAATGGTTCGCTTTATAAGTGCGTTGAGCGAACTTGTTCCACTCCGACGTAAATACGCACTTTCCACCAATTTGATCGAACCCCTTACGTATTCCCCCAATACCTGCAAATAGATCGATAAAGGTGAACTTTGCATTGTCATAATGCCGAGGCTTTTGGGGAAGCATGTCAGCTAGCAGGGCGGCTTCATGCTCGCTGAAAGTTCGATCTAGTTTACCCTTAAGAATCCGGTTTATT
>NZ_LWFU01000504.1:0-2875 GCF_001635135.1 Oleiphilus sp. HI0080 | reverse complement strand
CGCCTGAGGCGGTAAATTTGATGGCGTTATTTATGATGTTTGAGATGATTTGCCGCACTCTGACGGGATCTCCGAGGACGTTCGGATGGTTCACTCCGGTCGTGTCAGAGACAAGTTTTAGCTCTGCGTCAGGGGGGATCGTGTGCGAGAGCACGTTGATGATTTCATTGATTTGATCGCGCAAGTTAAAGTTAATCGATTCGATATCAAGCTTGCCGGCATCAATTTTTGAAACATCTAAAACGTCATTTATGACAACTAAAAGAGATTCGGCGCTACGGATTGCAATATCGAGTTGCTTGCTTTGCTCTCTGTTCAAACCGGAGTTCTTAAGCACCTGCAACATACCAATGACACCGTTCATCGGGGTCCGAATTTCATGGCTCATGTTCGCCAAGAACTCGCCCTTTGCACGAGCCGCATGCTCGGCTGCGTTTTTGGCCGCCTCAAGCTTCTCCAAGGTTGTCACTTTCTCTGTGATGTCGTAGTTGACGCCAATGACTTTGATTGCTTTTCCCGAGTTGTCTCGGAAAACCTCAGCACTTGTTTTCAACCAGCGTATTTCGCCATTCGGACGCACAATTCTATATTCCGGGTCGTATTTTCCCTCGCCTGAAACGGCGCGTTCGAATTGAGAATTCGCATGCTCGATGTCATCCGGGTGAAGGCGATTCTCCCAAGCTTCCGTTGCTCCGGAAAACTCGTCTTCGGAGGTATCGTAAAGTCGATACATCCATTCATCCCATGTCATTTCATCTGTGCTGAGATTCCACTCCCAGACGCCGATTGCGGCCGAATCATTGGCCAACCTCATGCGTGATGTTTGGGAGGCTGAATGCTCGATTGCTTCTTTTAGGGCGTTGTCGGCTTTTACTCTTTCATCTATGTCTTGAAAAGACCCATAGAGGCGGACACACTTTCCATCCCTCAATTCCGCTCTACCCAAGGCTGCGACCCAAAGCTCATTGCCTTTTGCTGTCACGATCTGGAGCTCAAGGTTCCAGGGTGTACCCTCTTCCATGGCGGATTTGACCGCTGACTCAATGCGTTCTCGGCTCTCTCCTTCTTTATAGAATTGGATTCCTTCCTCTAGACAGGGTGTGTAATCCGGCCCTACCTCATGGATTTCCTTCGTCATGCTAGACCAAGTCACAGCTCTATTTTCTATGTCTACTTCCCACGCACCAATGCGAGCCAAAGAACCCATTGATTCTAGAAGACCTTGATAACGAAAAAGATCGCGCTCAGCTTTGCTCCGCGAAAGCTCATTGCCAATCCATTGGGCAAAGAGGCGAATGAGCTCCATATCATCAGATGAGAAAGGGGTATCGCGGACGTCGGGGCTTGAGAAATTAAGCGTTCCGAATCGTTCGCCTGAGACTTCTACAGGCACACCAATATAGCTCTCTAAGCCAAATGCGGAGTAGCAAGGATGACTGTTGATAGAGCTTTTACCCGCGTGGTGAAATGCAGTAGGGCCATTGGCACTGAGCGTGTGGCAGCAATAGGTTTGTCCTAGTTCAAACGTGTCGCCGGGGTTTACCTCTGCGTTTGGAGTGTCAGAATACTCAACGATATATTGATCACCCGATATTCGGCTGACAATCGCAAGCGGCAAGCCAAATGTCTCTTTGCCGAGTTTGAGTAATTGTTGGGTCTTCTCATCAATGCTTAGTTGCGTATTCGACGTGATCGAATGAAGTTCTCTAAGGGTGTGGACCACTCCTTGGTTGCCGACTGGATTTTCCATAAACTTTCTTGCCTTTTCCCGTCTTGAGAATCTTTCAATGATTGAAGCTTCTTTGTTGTAAAAGCCAACTGGCTCGGTCCTTGAGTATAGTCTTAAAAACTCGTTGCTGTAGAGGGCATAGCGCTGGTCTTTTGCTTCTAGTGTCTATGCCGAAGGCGCCACACTTTGTCGGCTGAGCGTGGATATAGAGAGCATTTGACAGGGGAGGGGGAGAGCGTCATCGATCAACGAGCACCAGGGTATGGTGCTCGTTGGCAAATGAACGGGCTGTATTTATGTCTTGAAGCGAGATTTGATTGATTCCAACTGTTTCGCGTTGTGGTCGAGATCGCCAATCATTTGCTTGCTGCTACCAATCTGTGTGTTCATGTCGGACGCAGAGTGCACGATTTCACTGAGATTTTGGCTGATTTCGGCGGTAACGGTGCTTTGCTCATTTGCGGAGGTTGAAATGAATTGGTTCATCTCGTTTATTTGGTTTATCGCCTGTTCGACCTGCTCAATTAACTCCAAGCTGTTATGCGTGTTATCAACGCAAGTTTTCACTAAGCCCTGACTTGCTTGAATCGCGGTTACAGCCGTACTACTGCCTTTTTGCAGACTTTCAATCATGTTATTGATTTGTTCCGTCGCTTGTTGGGTGCGCATTGCAAGAGAACGGACTTCGTCTGCGACAACTGCAAAGCCGCGGCCTTGTTCGCCTGCTCGAGCCGCTTCGATGGCTGCGTTTAACGCAAGCAGGTTCGTTTGCTCTGCAATTCCTCGGATGACATTCAGTAGCGAGCCAATTTCGGTTGTTTCTTCATCCAGCGAGGCAATGGTTTCCGCTGCACTCGCAATTTGGTTGTCGAGGCTGAGAATATCATTCTCGGTCGTAGTGCTGGATTGACGACATGCTTGTGAGTTTTGATATGCTTTCTCGGCTGCGTCCGCAGCTTGACCTGCGTTTGCCGCTACTTCGCTGGCTGACGCAGTCAATTCTTCAACGGCACTGGCGATCATGTCCGTTTGTTGTTGCTGAGTGCTTGATAAGGTTTGGAGGTTGTTACTAATCGTGACTAGCTGCTCAGCGGTAATATGGACAGACTCTGAATTACTGGCGACGCGCGAGACCAGTTCATTCAC
>NZ_LWFU01000503.1:0-2162 GCF_001635135.1 Oleiphilus sp. HI0080 | reverse complement strand
AGGCTTACAGGAAAAGCTGGGTATCGATTATGTGTTTGCTAATGAGCTTGAAATTAAGGATGGCAAGGTGACGGGGCGCGTGACCGGCCGAGTCGTTGATGGTGAGCGCAAAGCAGAGTTGTTGGATGAGCTGGCGGAGAAAGAGGGTATTGGGCGTCAGCAGGTTATCGCAGTGGGAGACGGAGCGAACGATCTTCCAATGTTAAGTCGTGCCGGTTTAGGTGTCGCGTTCCGTGCAAAGCCTTTGGTTAAAGAGAGTGCGAAACATTCTATTTCGAACCTAGGTTTAGATGCCATTCTTTATTTGATTGGCTTCAGAGATAGAGAGGCCGGAGGGCAGATTTAGCACACTGAATTTGTCGCCCTCGCTTTCATCTCTCTTTTCGGTAAAGCACCTTAACCGTTGGCAGCGGCTTTACCGTTTTGCTTTAACAGTACTTTGTATTTCTTGCTCAGGTCGAGGAATGTTGGGGTTGGACCGAGGTCTTCGTACATTGGGTCGCCCATCTCGTCTCTTGCTACGACTTTGTTACCCGCGACATAAGGAAGGCTTGTTTCTAACTCTTCAAGTGCGGAAGAAAGGAGTTCGCCAAGAATCTCGCTTTGCGTGCGCTTTGGGTACATTTCTGCGAGAGCTTCAATTTTCGCTGCGTCTTCGATGGGCAGCCTGAAAGAATACTCGCTCTCTGTCATGGTGGCTTTCGCCTGTTTTTCCCAGTACCTAGTTAACTCTTTAATTTTCATTGTTTTTTCCTGTGTTTCGGACTTCGATTGCTGCAGCTTGGCTTTTGTCCAGGTCACGTCACTCAAGGTGTCCTAGCCGGCTCTCGTCTACTAATCGTAGTACGAAACATTGAATTGAAAAGCAGTTTTGGATGTCTTTTTCATATTGCATGTCATAGCTTTGTGTGAAATTGTAAGTGTCAGCATCCCGCGTTTATTTTTGTCAGTATGCGTTAACAATCGGAGGTCGAGTTTGTCTGAATTACATCCCTTGCTACGTGAAAATGTCCGTCTATTGGGCAATTTGGTTGGAGACAATGTTAAGGAGCAATACGGTCAGGAACTATTTGATCTGGTAGAAGCTGTTCGACAAGCTGCGAAAGCGGATCGAGACGTACCGGTTGGAGATGCCAGTGAGGAATTGGTGGGTCTCTTGTCCGGATTGTCAGACGAACAACTTGTGCCCTTGTCGCGCGCTTTCAACCAGTTTCTCAATTTGGCGAATATCGCAGAGCAATATCACGCCGTTCGGCGGAGTAAGGAAGAAACGGAAGATGGCGTCGAATTGTTTGATGACTTATTGGCGCGCCTGAAAGCGCATGATGTCTCGCAAGACCAATTGCAAAGCCTCATTAATGAGATGTCCATCGAGTTTGTGTTGACTGCACATCCGACAGAGGTGACGCGACGCACATTGATCATGAAATACGATGCGTTGGCGACGGCTTTGCGAGAGAAAGATCGTAGCGATGTTAATCGCCATGAGCAGCAAGACATCGAGGATCGCCTGAACACACTGGTGTGCGAAGCGTGGCATACCAATGAAATTCGCGAGCATAGGCCGACGGCTGTCGAAGAAGCAAAGTGGGGCTTTGCTGTGATCGAGAATAGTTTGTGGGATGCAGTGCCTAAGTTTTTGCGGGAGTTTGATACGGCGCTTTCAGACAATTATCAGGTGCAATTACCTCTGACTGCACGGCCAATTCGGTTTGCATCGTGGATGGGGGGGGATCGCGATGGAAACCCCAATGTCACGGCAAAAGTAACCCGAGAAGTGCTTAGTTTGAGCCGTTGGATGGCCGCAGATTTGTATCTTCGAGATATTCGATCACTAATGACGCATTTGTCGATGTGGGATGCCAACGCTCAATTAATGGCGCTTGCGAAGCAATATGCAAGTGATGCTCCTCGAAATTCCAGCGAACCGTATCGAATTGTATTGTCAAAACTTAGGGAGCTGCTTAGTAATACCAGAGAGTGGGCGGCTATGGAGGCGCGAGGAGAGGTGTATAAAGGTGGTGCTTACCTGACTAATACAGAGGAATTGCTTGGCCCTTTGGTTACCTGTTATGAGTCGTTGCTTGAGGTTGGTGTAAAGACGGTAGCGAACGGTTTATTGTTAGATGTCATTCGGCGTGTTCAGTGTTTTGGGCTAGAGC
>NZ_LWFU01000502.1:0-4434 GCF_001635135.1 Oleiphilus sp. HI0080 | reverse complement strand
ATACGTAGGCCTCAGAATCTAAAATATATGGAATAAAAGTAGATCTGTACTTTAATTAGGGCGCATGAATTGCCACATGGATGTGGATTACTTGAAAACAAATGAGGTACTCATATGAAAAATATCGTTTCAATACTCACTTTGGTTTTTAGCCTATTGTCTATACAGGCTTTTGCTGGCGATTTATCTCCAGAAACCATTGATGGTGCAACAACAGTTGATACAGAAAAAGCAAAATCATTATTCGATGGTGGCGCGCTTTTCGTTGATACACGGAAGAATTCAGACTGGGACGCAGGCCGTATTCCAGATGCAGTTCACCTAGAACTAAAAAGTAACTTTACTGAAGCGTCTTTAGGCGGCGAAGCAGCGAAAGATGAGCCAATTGTTTGCTACTGTAATGGTCACAAATGTATGCGTTCATCAAAATGTAGTGCAAAAGCTGTTGAGTGGGGTTACTCAAAAGTTTACTACTATCGTGATGGCTTCCCAGCATGGAAGGCAGCAAGTAATCCTGTAGAGTAATTAAATAAGGCCTAGTTTTACCTAACCTTTCTGTACACGAGTAGAGTTAAAGTTATGAATCTGCGACTCCGTATTACCATCGCATCCTTTGTGTGTGTCGCTGTTGTTTCAGTTGGCCTGTTAGCTAGTGCCGAGCTAATTAGCCAATCATGGTTAGACCGCTTAGAGTCAACCACCCTAAGAAGCAACGAAGTACTCTGGAACAAGATTGTTACTAGCCAACAAGATTCGATGGAGGCAGGCTTATCGGCCATTACACGGGATCGTAAGATTCGTAAATTAATCAAAGCCGGCAATATGGAAGATTTAGAAGAGGAAGCCGCTCCGACATTCCGTCGCTTGAGCGCTTCGAATGTAATAACGAAACAACAGATTACAGATCTTAAAGGGCAAGTAATCCTCTCCTTTCCCGAGTCTAAATCAGGTCTTTCAGACAAGCAATTAGTGAAACAAGTTCTCGCCGAAGGCACAGTATTTAGAGGTATTGAGCGCGATAACGGTGAACTAATGATTGAACTTGCCTTCCCCATCTTACAGCGTGGCAAAATCATAGGCGCTGGCATGTTTATGAAGGACTTACAAAGCGCACTAGACGACTTTAAGTTGAATAACCAGTCAGAGATTTCTGTATTTAGTGCCGACGGCACGATGGAAGCGAGCACCAATGAAGAACTCGTTAATATGCTCGACTTCAGCTTGCCGGAGATAGGACGGCTTGATTATCAAGAAGCCTCAGCCAACAAGAAACACTATGGAGTTTCCATCACCCCTATTTTGGACCCTCAGGGGCAAGCGCTCGCACATTTAGTGGATGTGCAGGATCATACCATTTCGATCGCATCAGCTAATTCAATTTCAAATATAAGTTACTTAGCTATCGTACTAATATTAGTTGGCGTTGCTTCCTTTTTTAGTTGGTATATTCGCCGAGCATTCAAACCTGTTGAACAAGCCGTTAAGACCATGGAGCAGATTTCCAATGGCGATTTGAGTATGCAAATCTCCTTCGATTCCAGTGACGAAGTTGGCCGGCTTTTACAGGCAATGGCATCGATGGTAAATAGCCTAAGAGACATGATCGGTCGCTTGCTTTCTATGACTGAGCATTTGGGTCATTCCTCTGCGGGTATACGGCAACAAGCGGATGAGAGCAAAGACGGTGTTGACATGCAATTGCTCGAAACTGAACAAGTCGCCACTGCGATGAATGAAATGAGCGCTACCGTTAGTGAGGTCGCCAGTAATGCAGCATTAGCTGCAGAGTCAGCAACAGAAACAACTTCTAGCTCTCAAGAAGGGAAAGTCATAGTCGATACCGCGATTAGCTCTATACATGCCTTGCACAAAGACATTCAAAATTCAGCAGATGCCATTCGAAACCTTCGACAAGAAACAACAGATATTGGCGGCGTCTTAGATGTTATTCGTGGCATAGCAGAACAAACAAACTTGCTAGCGTTAAATGCCGCAATCGAAGCCGCACGAGCAGGAGAACAAGGTAGAGGTTTTGCAGTTGTTGCTGACGAAGTTCGCACACTTGCAGGTAGAACCCAACAATCTACCGAAGATATTAACGAAATGATTGAACGTTTGCAGCAAGGTGCGAATACAACTGTTGATAGCATGCAGAGCAGCTTGGATGAAGTTCAAAAAAGCGTTGACACGATTGTGCACGCTGGTGAATCTTTGGAAAAAATTACTGCATCAATCTCGCAAATTAATGGCATGAATTTGCAGATAGCAAGTGCAGCCGAAGAACAGAGTTCAGTCGCAGAAGAAATCAATAGAAATGTTGTTAAGATCAACGACGTAGCTGAAGATAGTGCTCTGCGTGTTGCTAAAACAGTAGCCGCGAGTGATGAGCTTAATAGCCTCACTCAAGAACTCAGCGAATTAATAAGCCGTTTTAAAATCTAATATAGTTAATTTTCCCGCAGTTTGTATAAAAAGAAAAATGAAGTTGAGCTATGAAAACGTTACCGAGATTAGGTATCCATTTTATGTCTGTTAACACATCAAAGCCAATGCGAATCTAGAGACTCAAAAACGTCCGCTGTGGTGTGGAAGACGACATCGCTTCAAGTGGCTCAAGGTACTTCCGACCTAAAGCATAATAAGGACACACCGGCCAGCTGATTGATACACCCTTCTTAACTTACCTGTTTGCCTAACCGTTTACCGAAATCTGCGCTCGTCTATCCGAGCGATGACGGAGAAAAACAAATCTCCTCAACCGAACGTTTATCAGGGCGATAACAATTGACCTTCTCTTCTGAGGGGTAGCCGAGGCAAAGCCCACAAATCAACTTATACGGTCGATCAATTTTAAAGAACGGTCGAATACTTTTACCCCACATTGCAACGGAAGCCTGAGCACACGTACCAAGGCCGCGATCTGTTGCTGCAAGCATCAGATTTTGTAAAAACATTCCTGTATCTAAGGCACTGGCGGTCGCTCGATCTCCGTGAACGAAGATAAACATCGCCACAGGCGCGCCGAAGAATTGAAAGTTCTGCCGAATAAAAGCATCCCTTTTTGCTCTCTCGCCACGTTTTATTTCCAGTAGCTCGTATAAGCCCTTGCCGCATTGAAACGCCTTATCCCGCAGATCCTTGGGATACTTCAGCTCGGCTTTGAAGTCACCATTTGGCAGCGCTCCGCTGAGTGCACCCTTAATCAGTTTTCTGGGGCCGCTCAAATCTTGAAGCGCCGAAATCCGATCAAAGCGGTCAACAAGCTCAGCCGCGATTTGATCTTTTAGCTCACCTTTCGCAATAGCCACACGATAAGACTGTGTATTCGAGGAACTCGGTGCTTGAAGCGCATCGCTCAACAGCGAATGTATCAGCTCGTCACTCACATCCTGATCTGTAAAAGAGCGCGTGCTGTGTCGACCGCGCAGAACATCTTGAAACTCCATACTTATCCTTATCAGTAGATCGCGTATGCAGACTAAGAAATTCACCAGCAAAAGAAAAGGCTAAAAGCCGTTGTTGAGCATGGAACAAACTGTTGCTGTAAAGTGTTTCTAGATGCTGCATGGCGGTGTAAACTGCGCAGCGGCTGGAGCGCCACTCAATTATCTTGAGATAGTGCTAAACAGCTTTTAGAGAGTTTTGAGATCGCTTTTAGATCGCTTTTAGATCGCTTTTAGATAGTCACGGGAGAAAAATGTGCGTTTAGTATCGTGGAATGTAAATGGTATTCGGGCAGTAATGAAAAAAGACTTCCTCGAGAGCATGGCGACCATGCAACCAGACGTACTTTGCTTGCAGGAAACCAAAGCCCAGGATGATCAGGTTCGTGAAGCCCTTGCCGAGCTTGAGGGTTATCACATCTACTCAAATTCAGCGGTTAAAAAAGGCTATTCGGGTACCGCCATTCTCACAAAGCAGGAACCTATTTCCGTCACCTATGATCTCGGTATAGAAGAGCATGACACCGAAGGCCGGGTTATTTGTGCCGAATACGATGACTACTACCTCGTTACGGTGTACACCCCTAATTCGGGCAGCGAACTAAAGCGCCTCGCTTATCGGCAAACCTGGGATTCCGCCTTTCTTGAATATCTCAAAACGCTCGAGAAAACCAAGCCAGTCGTTGTTTGCGGTGACTTGAACGTTGCGCACAAAGATCTAGATCTTGCTCGCCCTAAGCCTAATTACAACAAGAGCGCAGGCTATATGCAGGAAGAAATTGATGGCATGGATAATTATCATGCGGCGGGCTTTGTTGATAGTTTCAGGGCGCTAAACCCAGAGTTGGGCGAGAAATACACATGGTGGAGCTACAGGGCTGGCGCACGTCAACGCAATATTGGGTGGAGGATTGATTACTTTCTCGTTTCTGAAGTCTTACAGGGCAATATCAAAAGCGTAGATATTTTTGATCAAATCATGGGCTCTGAC
>NZ_LWFU01000501.1:0-3169 GCF_001635135.1 Oleiphilus sp. HI0080 | reverse complement strand
CGGGTGGATGCAACGCAAGCGCAAACTGAAGTAGAGTCGTTTGATCTACTGAAACCGCAAGCGGATGGTTTTAGAAACTATCAAGCCAAGTCTTTCAGCGTGAGCGCAGAGGAGTTGTTAGTCGACAAGGCCCAACTTCTTGGCTTGACGGCAGCCGAGATGACGGTGCTTGTGGGCGGTTTGCGTGTCATGGGTGCGAACTACAAAGGCGATGACTTGGGTGTGTTTACCGAGCAACCGGGCGTGCTGTCGAATGACTTCTTTGTCAATTTGACCGATATGGATATCGAGTGGCAGCCAGAAGAAGGCTCGGATGACGTATTCATTGGTAAGCATCGCAGCAGCGGTGAACTGAAGTGGGTGGGCACACGGGTTGATCTGGTGTTTGGTTCAAATTCACAACTGCGTGCATTAACCGAAGTGTATGCGCAAGATGATGCACAGGAAAAATTCGTACGTGACTTTGTTAACGCCTGGGTGAAGGTGATGGATGCAGATCGTTTCGATCGAAAATAAAAGCCTTACCTTTGCGCTTCGATATTCGATAGCGCTGGAATTTGACCCCGCTTTAAGCGGGGTCAATTTTTTCACTTCGGTATCAATTGATAGTTTTGAAAGATGGCTCTGATCGATGGCTCTGATCGATGGTTCTGATCGATGGCTTTGATCGATGGCTCTGATCGATGGAACTAGTCGTTTGCTGTCTGGTTTTCTAAAAATTGGCGATACTGCTTGGGTGTTCGTCCGTCATGTTGTTTGAAGAACTTGGTGAAGTTGGAGTTATCGCTAAAACCAAGCTCCATCGCAATCGTCTCTATCCCAACGGCATTCTCTTTTAACAATGTTTTGGCGCGTGCTAAGCGGACTTCGTTCTTCAAATCCTGATAGCTGTATTGCAGCTCGCTGAGTCGTCGTTTCAATGTGGCTGTCGACATAAAGTTGCGACTCGCCATGTCGTCGATACTGGGTATCGGCCCTTCCACTTTCGCAAGCTCCGTACGAATATTTTCAACCAAATCTGCGGGTTTAATTTTCTTTAGCTCGGCTTCGCAGCAAGCAATCGCTGCCGCACATAGATCTGCATTTGCTGTTTGAAAGGGGAGGTCTAACCACTCTGTGGGAAAGCGTATGAAGGCGCTTTCTGCATCGAAAACAAAACGGCAAATTGGCGCTGCTTGGTGTGGGAATTCCTCTGGTTCTGGCGCATCGATGGCGATTACTGCCTGTTCCTTCAGAGTCGTGCACCCAAGCGATAGGAAAACGCTTTGGGCCATACTCACCATGGTTGAAAGATCAAAAAAGCGTTGGACTTCGTCTGTGTGTAAAAGGCCGTCAGTATTGGTTTCAAGCGACAAGGTGACCTCTCTTTCTGAGACAGTCACGACCGGCGTTTGAGCGGCGAGCCTCGTATTGTAGAACTTGATGAGTATTTCCAAACCATCTCTTAGGCAGGGTGAAGACTGAATCGCCATGCCGAGTGCACCGTGGCTGGATGAGCGAACTTGCAAGCCATAATGTACGGCTTCGGCGAGCGGATTTTTGAGCTTCGAGTAGAGGTTTACACCAATGTGGTTGACGGCGAAATTGCTGATGAGCTCGGGCGGATGAATAAAATCTGAAGCGCTCAAGTCGCTGCCCTCTAAGAGTTCAGAGGGTTGTATGCCTCTGCTTAAGGCAAAGTCGCGTACTACCGATAGGTAGTCGCCTGAGGCGAGGGTGAGGTCGGGCTGCGGTCGAATCATGATCTTATTATCTATTTTTTTCTCTATGCTGTTCGCTTTACTCTTAGACAGATCGCTAAAGATTTTCTATCTGGAGTATGAGCTGAAATAACCACTTTTTGATACCTTATCACCTGTTTGTTGTTCTCACAATTACGCAATATAGCGAACACAGAGAAAGCACTGTTTCATTTTTGATATGGTGCGTGTAAGACTTTTCGTTATGAGTGTTCGTTGATTGGAGCGACAAAAATGAGTCAAATTAATGCGTCAAGCAAAACGCCCATAGATGTTCTGCCTCGTCACATGGAGTTTCCGTATGCACAAATGCAGACCAAAGACTTCTTTGATAACAACTGCCTTAAGAGTGCCTATATGGCCGCTATGTCAGCGACATTTCCTGCCGGTGAGGGGGAGTTCATTGAGTCAGTGCGCATGTTCCGTGACCAAGTTCAGGACAAAGAGCTGAAGCAGCAAATTAAAGGCTTTATTGGTCAGGAAGCCCACCATAGCTTGCAACACAAGCGTTTCAATGAAGCTCTTCGGGACAAAGGTTACGATGCAGTGCGGCTTGAAGAGGTTTTTGAGAAAGACTTGGAGTGGTCGATAAAGGGGCGTAAAGATAAGGAGCGCCTTGGTTTTACCGTGTGCGTTGAGCACATGACCGCAGTTCTTGCCTATGATTTTTTGACTAAGCCTGAGCGAATGGACGGGATGGATCCATCTATCAAGCCGCTGATGCTTTGGCATGCGGTAGAAGAGTTAGAGCATAAAAGCGTGGCCTTTGATCTGTACATGCAGGTTGTTGGTAACCGGAAGTTCCTGCATCGAGCAATGCGCATTGCCATGGTGCTGCTCTCATATCGTTTTATGAAGTATACGGTAAGGTTGCTTTGGTGGGCCAAACGTCGTCCGAGCTGGCGAGAGATCAAAGGGTTCTGGAAATTTCTGTATGGGAAAGGCGGATTGATGCGTTCCATGGCCCCACAGATGAAGGATTTCTTCCGCGACGATTTCCATCCCTGGGATCAGGACGATACCGCTTTGATCGAGAAGTGGAAGGCAGAAGAATACAAAACCGAGTTTGATTTAAAAGCGAAAAAGGCCGCCTAGGGCTATTTAAGAAACGCTAAAGGCTTTTATAAAAACAGCTTAGGACAATAAAAAAGGGGCGAGCATGTCTAGTGCTGCGGCCCCTTTTTTTATGATTCATGCTGTCGCATGTACTTTGGATTGGTAGCCAGTTAGCGGTCTTTAAATGCGCCCAAGTCTTCGAGTTTATGAATCATGCTGTTGAGTTCCGGGCGGCTTTCTAGAAGCTCTTCTTTAGTTAAACCTTCCAGTTCGTGCGGGAAGACTAACCATTCGTCGCTTTCATATAAAAAGTAATCTGGTACGCGCTGGGTTTTGTTGTTTTTTGGTTTGTAGTACGGCGTTGCCACTTTGAT
>NZ_LWFU01000500.1:0-592 GCF_001635135.1 Oleiphilus sp. HI0080 | reverse complement strand
CTTCAATTCCTGACGCGATGCGCTCACGCCAGTCTGTGTGTATTTCACCCGAAAGATAGATGCTGTATTTCATATTAGGTTTAAGTCCCTAGTTTTAATTGATTAAACTGTGCTCAAAGTAGGCGGATTCTAATTAACAGCCTAAAGGATGCAAGCCAAATATGCTTGCAAGAGTGCTGAAAGAAACAAGTGGAGGTTGAAATGCCGATATATGATCACAAATACGGCGGTCTGGATTACTTCAGGGTTTACCGATCCTGGGCGGGAAAAGAGTATCAGGAATACGTGCGCATTGGCGACAATCGAGAAGCCGCTCGTAGAGAAGCAGAGGAAATAGAAAAACGTTTGGACTCTGAGTATGAGATCTATCAGCGAGAGCAGGCTTCATTGCCGGGCTTTCATGTTCGCAGTGATGGATCGATCCGTGGTTTGCGGAGAGTGACAGTGGCTCGAGATTCTCGGGCTCCCGTTGATGTTCTAGAGTTGCGGATTAACGTGCCTTGGCAAAAGGGCGTGAAGAGGACGACGATTTCGATCGCAACACATGGTTTTGAGGAAGCCTTTTCTCAGGCGATCAATAAAATTCGTGAGT
>NZ_LWFU01000499.1:0-3884 GCF_001635135.1 Oleiphilus sp. HI0080 | reverse complement strand
AAACTGACACCAATATATTCTTCTAGAGATTTTATCTGCTGACTTATTGCTGGTGGGCTGACGCATAATTCGTCAGCGGCTTTACGAAAACTAAGCAGGCGCGCCGCACTTTCAAACGCTGGCAGCCATTGGATAGGTGGAGGGGTTGTGTGCATCGCCAAGCTTTCGCAATAAAGATAAGTAAAACTTATCATAAGCTCAGAAAATATGAATTGCGATGCTTTATTGCAAGGTATAGCGTGCCTAATCACAATAATGAAATAAGTTAGTCTTAACTAGGCTGATATTGTAAAGCGCGCACGAACTAGAGGTAGCTATGACCACACAAGAACTTATCGATCACGACTCGGCCTGCATTCTGTGTTCGCGTAATTGCGGAATAACCATCAGCACGGATGGTGAAGGCCGATTTAAGAAGATCAAGGGCGACCCCAAGCACCCAATGACGACCGGCTATATCTGTCAAAAGGCGGCGCGCTTGGAGCATTATCAACACCATGATGACCGGCTAACAAAACCATTGAAGCGTAAAGACGATGGCAGCTTTGAAGAGGTCTCGTGGGATCAGGCTCTCACGGAAATTGCCGATAAGATGCTGTCGCTAAAAGAGCAGCATGGGCCAGACTGTTTTGCCGTTGTTGGTGGTGGTGGGCAAGGTAACCATTTAGGTGGCGCCTATGCACAGCAATTGCGTCATGCCATGGGTGGAAGCCGTTACATGTACTCTGCGCTAGCGCAAGAGAAAACCATGGACTTTTGGATGAACGGCCGTTTGTTTGGTGATCAACGCGTTCACTGTACAGAAGATATTGAACACTCCGATTACGTGTTGTTTATAGGCTGTAACCCGTTTCAATCACACGGTATTCCTAACGCACGAGAAGTACTCAGGGAATTAAAAAACGACCCTCAGCGTACTATGGTTTTGGTGGACCCTCGCGTATCAGAAAGTGCTAAGTATGCGGATTATCATTTAGCGATAAAGCCTGGCACCGACGCTTATTTATTGTCAGCAATGCTGGGCATCATCGTGCAAGAAGAACTGCACGACAAACCATTTATTGCCGCGCACTGCACTGGATTTGAGGCCTTAGAAAAATCGTTACGCGCCATTGATGTCGATCGATACATCGCTCGAACCGAATTAGACCAAGATACCATTTATACCATTGCGCGCGACTTTGCCAAGGCCAAAGCTGGCTGCGTCCGCATTGATTTGGGTTTGCAGCACTCGTTGCACTCGACGGTCACCGCCTATCTTGAAAAAATGCTTTATATACTCACCGGAAATTTTGGGAAAAAAGGCGCAAACAATGTGCATGCGAGCCTACTACCAATATTGGGTAATAGTGACGAGCGAAGTAAGAAGATAAAGCTTACCGCGCACCATAAAATGCTCCCTATCGCCGGGTTATATCCACCCAATATATTGCCAGATGAGATCGAGCATGAGGGAGAAGATCGGTTGCGCGCACTTTGGATTGAAAGTGCTAATCCAATTCAGACATTTTCAGATACCCAAGCTTATGAACGCGCATTCTCTAAGTTAGAGCTTTGTGTCGTTGTAGACGTCGCCATGACAGAAACAGCCCGGCATGCGCATTATGTTCTGCCAGCTGCTTCTCAGTTTGAAAAGTGGGAAGCAACAGGCTTTAACCTTGAGTTTCCTTCCAATTTTTTCCATTTGCGCAAACCTGTACACAAGCCACTAGGCGACAGCTTGCCAGAGCCAGAAATCGCGACACGCTTATTAGAGAAAATGGGGGTGCTTCCAAAAAGCTACCCATTATTGGAAGGTATCGCCAAGTACCAACCTGCATTTGCTAAACATCAGCCCTATGTGACTGCGCTAATCGCAAAGCTGACGCGTAACAAAAAGCTTGCAGCCTATGCGCCGTCCATCATGTACCGAACCTTAGGTAAATATCTGCCCGGGGAAGCGGCGACGGGCGCATTCTTGCTACCACTTTCGATCAAATTTGCAGGTGAACATAAAGAAGCCGTTAAGCGAGCGGGGCACCACGGGAATAAACTCACGCTTGGCGCCAATTTGTTTAATGCGATTATTAATGGCAATTCTGGTGTTCGTGTCAGTACCCATAATTGGGAAGATATGTGGCAACTCATTAAAACCAAAGATGGAAAGATCCACCTTGAGATCACCGAGGTGCTTGAAGAACTTGATGCCCTTGCCGACCAAACGCCTCATCCAGCAGAAGTGTGTGAGGATTTCCCTTTCGTGTTGATGGCCGGAGAGCGACGTAGCTATAACGCAAATCAAATATTTCGTGACCCAAGTTGGCGAAAAGTCGACAAGAATGGTGCGCTACGCATCCATCCGAGCGATGCCGAGCACTTAGACTTGCGTACAGGTGATCATGCAATTTGTCGCACTAAGGCAGGTGAGATAACGGTAGAGATTGAGGTGAATGAAGGCATCCGCGAAGGTATGATCACGCTTCCTCACGGTTATGGTATGCGTTATAAAGATAGCGATCCTATTGGGCCTCAAATCAATCGCTTAACGTCATCGGATCATTGCGACCCATTTACAAAAACGCCTTATCACAAATATGTACCGGCACAATTAGTGGCGTTAGGTGCCTAGCCTAAGTGCGCGCCGCTAACGATACAGGCTTGTTTTCTCGCCAGATTCGCATTCGCGTGTATCGATGTTTATCATTAAACGGAAACGTTAAGTAGGGCAAATAGAGGGTTGCATGGTTAAACGATGCGCAGTACGCCAAAAAATGGTGACGCTGGCTTTTGTGCTTTGTTCCTCGCTCGCCGAGGCGGGTGGCGGAAAACTGATCGGGACAGCTGGTGTTGGTTCGATTGAAGGGGCTGGGGGCGGCGGTTTGACGCCATGGGCGCCCATTGCAACGTATGCGAGCTCTGACGAGTTGGGGGCTAGCATCCTTAGTAGTGAGGCTCGAGTAGATGATTATAATCTGAGTGTGCATGGCATCGCAGTGGGGGCATATGATCGTTTAGAGCTTAGTTACGCGCATCAAGATTTATACAGCGATGCTCTCTCGCGTTCGATTCGTCAGAACATCGTTGGAGCTAAAGTTAGGCTGACCGGAGATCTTGTCTATGACGTCATGCCGGTTGTTAGTCTGGGTCTTCAGCATAAAACGTTACTCGATGAAGAGGTGCTGTCTCTTGTTGGCGCCGAAGACAACGAGGGGGTCGATGTTTATCTGAGTGCTGCCAAGGCATGGCTTAATGGACCATTCAATCGAACCGCATTTGCTAATCTTAACGTGCGTTATACCGAAGCGAATGAAACGGGACTGCTTGGGTTTGGCGGCGATGATTCTGGTGCCAATCTACTTGCAGAGTTTGCCGGAGGGATGTTCATAACGAAGCAGGTGGCGCTAGGTTTTGAGTTCAGGCAGAAGCAGAATCAACTAAGTGCTTTGTCGGAGGACCATTGGAAAGATCTCTTTCTTGCCTGGTTCCCTAACAAAAATTTGTCGATTACGGCGGCGTATCTCGATCTTGGTGTTATCGCGGGCCAAGAAGATCAAACAGGCTTTTATATCTCTCTAAACGGTACCCTGTAACCTGATTCCTTGGAGCTCTCATGCATAAGTATCTTTGTATTTTTCTCATTGTTGGCTTGATTGCCGGATGCCAGACTACGCAGAGTCGCGGATCACTCTTCGAGGAGCTTGGCGGGCAGAAGGGGGTTGAGGAGATTGCAGATAGGTTTGTTCGAATCTTGATCAAAGACGAGCGAACAGAGCAGGCATTTACGGAGACAGATCTCGATCGCTTCTACGAAAAAGTCGTTGAGCAGTTTTGCGAAGTCTCTGGCGGCCCCTGTGTTTATTCTGGTGACACAATGAAAGACGTACACAAAGGAATGGATATATCGG
>NZ_LWFU01000498.1:0-5300 GCF_001635135.1 Oleiphilus sp. HI0080 | reverse complement strand
GCAGCTTCAGGGCCGAATTGAACGCAATTAACGGCTAGCGTGTACAGAGGTCTAAACGCATATCATGCCAAGCGCGCCCGCCATGATCGGATTCGGAAGGGGCAAGATAATTAAACCCGTACTTCTCATAAAAACCTATCAGTTCGGTTTGGCAAATCAAGTAGATATCTTCTTTCGACATGGCGCGCATTTGCTCTATGAAGTGTTTGACTAGCGCGCCTGCAAATCCTTTGCCCTGATACTCGGGATGAACAACGACCGACATCACCACAATGTGTGGACCGTCGGGATCATGACCAAGCAATTCTTTAAAATCTTCATCTGACAGCGCCACGGTATGGCAGGCGCCACTATTCACAAAACCCGCAATCTGTGTTTGGTTTTCCGCAACAAGAAAGCCTTCGGGATAGGTTCGAATTCGGTGTTCTATCTTCTCCCTCGTCGCGGCTTCCTCTCTAGAAAAGCCTGCTTGTTCTATTTCGAAACAGCGGTCTAGATCTTCCGGCTTTACGTGACGGAATTGAAGCTCGTGAAGTGCGCTCATTGGTTTGCTTTGTCGCTTATTGAATGTGGGTGGTGGCGTTCGCACAGTATATCGAAGTTGATGACTCTTGAGTGAACCGAAGTTGATGACTCTTGAGTGCATCGTAAGCCAATTTACATGCCCATTCTTTGTAGCTCCAATACGTTGACGCATCAAGCCGCTTATGGGGCGATTGTGTCATTGGCTCGACGAAGCTGCCAGAGATTATCCTGATTTTTTGAGAGTATGGTCATGGGTTTTGAAGCGTTTCGCCCATCGCTTAAAGGTAAAACTGAAGCCTGGGAACATTGCAATGACTTTCCCGCTTTTACTTTTGTACCACGAATTACAGCCCCCGGTTTGCCAAACCGTTTTTGCCATTTCCTGATGGATTTTTGTCGTGTAGCGTTTTTCCGCTTCTGGATTCACTTCTATCGTATCGCTCTGCGTTTTTTCTGTGTGTTCAATCGCCCGCATGATGTATTGCATTTGCGCTTCTATGATAAACAGAGCAGAAGTATGGCCGATTCCAGTATTGGGTCCCGTCACGATAAATAGATTTGGAAAGCCCGGTGCGGTTGTACCGAGATATGCACGGGGGAAGTCGGCCCAAACATCCTTGAGTGTTACGCCGTCGCGGCCCACCACAGGGTAGGAAATTACACCGTCAGTTGCATCATATCCGGTCGAGTAGATAATGAGATCTAGCTCATGCTCTGTTCCATCCATTGAAATAATGCCACGCTCGGTGATCTCTTGAATGCCGTCATGTTTGTCGTGCAGTGTGACATTTTCACGCATGTAGGTGGGGTAGAGCGTGTTACTGAGAATGACGCGTTTACAACCAAGGGTGAAGTCAGGTGTGACTTTCTTGCGAAGTGCCTCGTCGGGAATCTGCTTTTTTAGATTGCGCTTAGCACCGCGAGTACCAAGCACGTCAAGCATGGTCTTTGAATACTTGAAGCCAACAACGCGCGCCTCCAAAATCCAATAAATAATCACACGCAAGAACTTGTAGATCCATTTGTTACGGAGCAACGCACGCTGCCATTTGCTAAATGTATGGTCTGGTCGCGGCATAACCCAATGTGGTGTGCGTTGGAATACATGGAGCTCTTCAAGATCGGGCGCGATCGCAGGAATGACTTGGGCAGCGCTCGCTCCGCTGCCAATAATGGCCGCTTTTTTGCCTTTGTAGTCGTAATTTTGATCCCAGTTATTGGTATGAAATGACGCGCCCTTAAAGTATCGCGCCCTTTGAAATTGGGAATCACCGGGGTACTTAAGGGTCCTGATGCATTAATCAGGTATTTGCAAAGAAGCGCCTCGTTGCAACCATCAATGGATAGGCTCCACAAGTGTTGCTCGTCGTCCCAAGTAACTTGGTTGACATTACTGTTGGTGCGCGTTTTTTCTCGTAAGTGATGTTTATCGATCACATAGTTTGTATATTCGCGAAGCTCGTCTTGCTCGGCAAACATCTGTGTCCAATCATAAGGCTCGAACGAGATAGAGTAGAGGGGAGAGTGGACATCGACTGCTGCGCCGGGGTAGGTGTTTTGGCTCCAGGTACCGCCGACAAAGGCTCTACGCTCAAGGATAATAAAATCTGTGATGCCTTTCTTTTGCAGATTGATCGCCGCGATCTGCCCACCGAAACCGCTGCCAATGATGATTACATGATGAACTTGAGCCATGACCGCTTCTCTTATTATGGTATTTGTTGGCGGCAACTTTCGGTGTTTAGGGCGCTTCTTGTCAAATTAGCTGATTGATAATAGCGGCCATGCTTATGCATCTAAAACCTTAGTCATCGTCTTGCATTGGAATCGAATAGGCGCCTGCGTCTAGCCCGGCTAATCGTGCGGCAATGCCGGCTTTCTCATCATTTGATAGTGTCACGGTTTCATCAGCAGTGTAGAAAATGTGTTTGTCTTGAGAGCCATCGAATTTGATTTTTCCAAGAACATTTCCGCTATCGCTTATACAATCCAGCTCTTGTTGAATCGGCCAGAACAATACCATCTGTCACCCCTAGGCTACGGCAAAAAGGTGGATGGTAATCTTGGAGCGTATTGTTGTCTAACTTTTACGGCTAAGCGGCTAAACCCTATAAGGCTTCTCGTACGGATTGAGAATGTTGGAACTTGAGCAGATGCTTACGGTTGCCACTGAATGCTTGTTGATTGCGGCGGGGCAAAAGCGAAACAGCTCGCACGAACTGTTTCGAGAGAAAAACGAATAGCCTGCTAGTAATTAGCCCATCTTACTTTGTTTATGCGCTAGGGCTAAGCGTTCGTGATTCTCTTCAGCGAAGCGCTTCATTTCTTCAAGGCTTGTTGAAGCGGCGTATTCACCATCGATATAAATGTCGATTTTATCGCCCGTGCGCTTGCCTTCAATAATGCGCATGAAGCCATTGTCGTCGAGCGCACGCATATGAAAGGTTTTTTCATTGGGGTTGTTGATGCTGCTCAGCGGCGCCTCGCTTAAGTCTTCGCCAAGATCTGTATTCACTTTAAGATAGGCTTCGACTGGCGTATCTGCTACGGCTGGCGCTTTACCGGTCACTGGGTTGGTTCCGGTCCAGAATTCAATGGAGTTGACGACCATTAAATCTATTGCCGAAGTGATGGCGTAAACGGGTGCCATTAAAAGATACAAGCCCGCACGACCATATCGATTGTCGACTGCTTTTAGGTTGAAACCTGTGGCGATTTTCGTTACGCCCATCTGTCCAATGCAGCCCGTAAGCGCTGGTACGGTAATACTTGCTACTAGAATTGCGCGATTAATTTTTTCATGGCGGGATCCTTATTGTTTTGATTACGACATATGCACTCTCAACCTACCATGATCTTGGTGTTATTTAAAAGGCAATATTGACCTGGAAATAACACTGCTTCTTGGTTTTTTCCCATCATGTTGGTGTTGCCGCAGCTTTCACTACCTTTGTGCAACTTGGAAGTAAAATTCACTGTAAACCTGTTCAAAAAATGGACTCTGGCAGAACGGGCTTCTATTCTTTCTATTCTGTGAGTATGCGCTTGGCCTGTGGTGCGCAATACTTATCTGAAATCCATTGATTCGGGGAAATCATGAGTAACTCATCGGACACGAATGTCGAGATAGAGCGCTGGAAGGATAAATATTTTGAACAGAGTGAGAGCTTTGAAGAGCAAAAAAAGCAAGCTGAGGATTACGCGGCTCTTTTACAGCGTATTTTAGTGCGCGTCAGCCTTGCTGCAGAGAACGTCAGCGAAAGATTAGATGAAGAGCTTGCGAGTTTGCGCTCAGCAATAAGAACGGCATCGGCAGAGCAAAATGATCTGGAAGTGCGCTTGAAGCGCATTGATAAACTGATTCTTGCGGCCGACGAATCTAAGCAACAGAACGCAGGACAATTGGTTCACACCTTGGATCAATTGATTGATCAACTGCTTACGTTGTCGCTTCCCCGTAAACAGAAGAATGCGCTCAAAAAACTCTCTAAATCACTTTCCAAAAAAGCCCTCAACTTGCAGTCCTTCCCCGGGATTTTGTCTGAATATGCCAGTTTACAGGCTGCGGTGATTCAAGACATCGCAAAGTCCGTCCCGAAAGGCCCAGGTTTTTTTAGTCGTATGCTCGGTGCTGGGAAAGCGCAGCCATTGCAAGCGGCTGGAGAAGGAGGTGTCGAAGGGGGTGAGGACGATGAGACGACGTCACAGGCTCTTGAGCTGGAGATTGAGACGCAAGAAGAGCCCAAAGATAGTGAAGAAATTGTGCCAGGCTTTAGCTCGGTGGCAAGACATGTTCGCTCCACACTCTCTAACTTGCTCGATCAACTGAGTTTTCCGCAAAGCGCATTTCGGGATGTAGCGAAGCTTCGTGATCAGATAGAAGATGAGCTAGTGTGGTATGAGTTAGGGCCGACCTTGGATGATGTTGCGAACCTTGTTCTGTCCGTCGTCGGCAAAGGGCAGCGCGACTTCGAAAGTTTTCTCAAGCAGTTGGATGATCGTCTGAGCAAAGTTCAGGGGTTTCTGATTGATAGTCGAACCGTCGATGCGAATTGGCAAACCAAGAATCAGGAATTTGATCGAGCAGTTCGGGTGCAGGTGGATGAGATTTCCCAAAAAATGGATTCTTCTGCTGATCTTGATGAGTTGAAGGACTCGATATATAAACATCTCGATTCTATATCCAAAGCGGTTGATCAGCACGATGGGGATGGCAAACAATTTGAAAAAGAAAAAGAGGCAGAGGTTCAGGCGCTAAGAGAAAAGATCGAGGCGATGGAGCAGGAGGCGGCATACATTCGCAAACGCCTAAAAGAAGAGCGCGACAAAGCACTTCGGGATACGCTGACCAAACTTCCAAATAGGGAGGCATTCGATGAGCGCTTTGAATTGGAGTTTGAGCGCTGGAAGCGATACAAAAAGCCGGTGTCGCTAGTGGTTGCCGACATCGATTTCTTCAAGAACATCAATGATAGTTACGGACACTTGTCTGGGGATAAGGTTCTACAGATTATTGCGAAAGAGCTCAGGAAAAGATTGCGTAAGACAGATTTTGTTGCGCGTTATGGGGGCGAAGAGTTCGTTATGATACTGCCTGAAACGAACCTCGAAACAGCGGAGCGGGTGATTGAGAAAGTGCGCGAAAAAATCGGTCATTTGCCGTTTCATTTCCGAGAAGAAAATATTCAAATTACGATGTCTTTCGGATTAATCGAGTTTGACGAGGCGCATGTTGGCGAGGAGGAAGCGCAAAGCGCCTTATTTGAACGCGCAGA
>NZ_LWFU01000497.1:0-5460 GCF_001635135.1 Oleiphilus sp. HI0080 | reverse complement strand
ATAAATGGCCCAGTTCGGTCGAATGAAGCCAAGTCCAACATAGGCTCGATTCCAGCTACGGCTAAGTAGCTGACTACGCCCGTTGCTCTCGTGCTCAAAACCGGTTCGGAAGAAGAACGCACCATTCAGATCGGGGAGGTTGATGGGCGTTTGATAGAAAATCTCTGGTCGGTAATTGGTTTCACGAAACGGTGCAGATATCTCGCTATTGTATGCCTGCCAAAATGACTTCATTGTAAAGCCGAAGTAAACACCGTCTTCAGGATGCAGCATACTGGTCTCGAGAAGGGGGACCTTAAAGCTTATCTGGAGTTTTATTTCGGTATTTTCAAAGGGATTTTCTTCCAAATAGTCTGTACCTGACGACCAAGGCTCGTTATTTGGTTTTTCTTGATAGCTAAACGGTAAAATGTAGTTTGAGCGGTGAGGGGTGATAACATACTCTAAGTATTCGGTGTTTCGCTCTTGAGTAAAACGCAGCGGAAGCTCGTCGTACACAGGCGCGGTTGCCTCTTGAACGGGAACAGGGCTTTCGGCTCTTTGTTCTAATTCGGTGGCGCTTTCTTCAGCGGTCGCTGTTGCGCTCCAAATCGTTAAAAACAGTACCGTTAAGCATCGTCCTAGCCGCATTTCTGAAACTCCCAAACGTTCGTTCTAATACTTTGTTCTTTAGCGCTTAAGGTTAGAGGACCTTTCTGCAATTGCGCCTTTGCCTACGCCCTCATAGGCTTTGACGAGGTAATGATTATTTGGTTTCTTCTCGGCGCATTTATTTGCTATGTGCGCGGCAATCAGTTCTACGGTAGAGTCAGTATCAATTATATAGACACGTTTAGTGGGCAGCGTTAGCTTGAATCGCCCTTGCTGAGCTGTATACGCGAAGGTTGTGTGGGGTTTGCCATCAATGTCAGTCTCGTTTTGAATATCGTCCGCAGTACCTAGATAAATATTTCGGAAACAAGCAGACCAATAATCTTCAAGATCGGAGCAGCGCTGGTGGTTCTCGTAGATTTCGATCCTTGAACGATGTCCGTGAACGATACGCTGACAATTGCCTAAATGCTTTTTTAACCCATGGCTGTAGTGATAATAAGCGCCATCGATTTGCTCTTCATAAAGGTGTAGTGATACCCGGGTTACGTTCTCTGGCAAAGCGGGTTTGATAACTGATTCTAGGTACTTGGCAACCGTCTTCGGATTGATTGTTTTCGCTTCAAGCAATACAACCGCATCGCGCGGTGATTCATGCTCGAAGTGGCCAAATTGCGAATCCCACGCAAGACGAACTTTCCGTTGCGTTTTTTCTACATGCAAATTTTTAAGATGTACCGAAAGCGCAAAACGGTGGTCGAGCTCTTGGTCGATGATTTCCTTAATTTGTTTCTTAACGTGTCCGAAATCGAACACCATGCCTTGTTCATCAAGCTCGCCTTCAAGCTCAATGTCGACAATCCAGCTTTCTCCAAGTATGCCGCGCGAAGCATCGAAATACGAAAAATCGATCACAGTTAAATTTTGAACGAAAAGCTTGTTCATGCGCCGGCCTGCTTAAATTGACTGGTTGGTTAGATAAAACGCCGTGGAGTCTACCAAAGTTTAAGCGCAAAACCATCGCTCGCACAGCATTAATTCGCTTGTTATTTGTTGCTCGAAGCGATTGCCGGCTGCGCGTATGCGGATACAACGTTTTTCTGAGCCTGTGAGAGCGAATCTGAGAATGAATCTGCGTTGAGACGTTGAAGTAATAGGTCTGCTGCACTGATCTCTTGTTCGCTTAGGGAGGCGGGGAGGGTGAACTGGTTACACACGAGTTTATTCGCCAACGTGTTTACAGGATAGAGCGCATAGTTGTCTCGGATCTGGCGATCAATCGCGCCTGCAAGAGTATCGGGAAGCTGCTGAATCCCTGGATCAGTTGCTAAGCAAACCGGTTCGCCAAACCGAACTGTAATCTTGCCCTTGTAACCAAGCATTCCATTCAGTATGTCGAGTTTGTCGTTTGCTAATTTTTCATCGGTACTGAGAGTTTCATCTTTGATGAGACGCGTTGCTTTGCTCATGTCACATGGATCCCATTCGTAGGAAAGGGTGACGGGGCAAATGTTTAGCGCATTAGAGGTTTCTACTTGCGACGATTTGTCACTGCCAAGCAGTAGCATTTTGATCAGTGCCGGATTTGTAGAATCAACACCATCAAGGGCACGACCCTCGCGTTGTGCAATCCACACATTATGCTCGAACACAGAATGAACGTGGCGAATATATGCAGCCTGCTTTTTTAGTGCTAGCAGCATTGCCTTGGGGCTTCTAACTGAGCGTGCTACACGGAAGCATTTGTTTAACAATGCCATTCGCGTTCCCGTGACGCTCAGCAGCAGGTTGTCCCCAATCGCGTTATGCGCAGTTGTGTGTCCGCATTTATCCAACGCGATATTGACGAGTAAGGGATCCATGGCAATATCGCGATGATTTGAGACAAAAATATATTTTCGGTCAGAGCTGAGCTTGTCTAATCCTTGAATGCTCAAATTTGAATATGTGCTTGCCAGTTTGGGAACCAATGTCGTGATCAGCCACGACTGAATTTCTTCGATATTTTTACAACGAAACAAGCCTGTTGTTTCGATCTGTTCGCCAGGAAAAAGGTGGCTAAAGACGAAGTCCAGCCGCGTACTATCGTATAGGTCACGCAGCGTACCAGTTACTTCAGAGTCGTCAAAGCAGCGAATGTCTTGGAACTGTTCTTTAAAGTCGGAGTCGAATAGCATGTATTTTTTTAGTCTTGATCTATCCCATTACACTACCACAGCGAGAGAAAATGCCTAGCACCGTTTGGATTCAATTCGTAAAGTTGCCCTTGCTTGGTAAAGTTAAAACGCGCCTTGCGGCGACGATAGGCGATGAGGCAGCACTTGTTGCACATAAGCGATTGACGATTGCGGTAAATACACAATTATCCCGATACATTAGCGAGCAAGGCAATGATCACATCCAGCATCTTTGGCTTGGCGTCGGTGGCGTCGGCGGACACACTTCCGATTCGGCTTATCAGTCAGGGCTTGATGTTTATAAACAGCAAGGCCTGATTTTCCAAGAAGCCTTTTTGCAGGACGGTCAAACTCTGGGTGATCGAATGCGGGTGGCCTTGGGAAAGGGGCTTGAGGTGGCGGATCGAGCGTTTATTGTTGGAAGTGACTTTCCTGTTTTGGATTTGGATTATCTCGCGTCAGCCGAAGAGGCACTTTCGCACGCTGATGTAGTTCTTGGTGCCACGGAGGACGGGGGCTACGGGCTCATCGGCCTAAAGCGGCCGAATACTGCGGGTGACAATTTGCCGCTGTCTTTGAGCGGTTTTCGTGATGTACTCTGGGGAACAGATGAAGTTTGCCAGCAAACTCAAGACATTATGCGGAGCGCGGGCTTGAAGACTCATCTACTAGCAACACGTTTTGATGTTGACGACGAAGTAGATTGGAGGCGCTGGCAAGCCAGCGCCTGGAATAACTAATTCGTTATACTTTTGTTGCGAATAAGTCTATTTGGTTAATCGTATTATCTACCGAGGTGTCGATCTTCGGATCTTTTACAGAGATTAAACCGGCCTTTTTTAGTAAACCATAGGACTTATCTACATCGAAAAACGCCAGTTTGTTTTTGAAAATCAAATCTCTGCAACCGGAACCACTGTAGAACTGAGGGTTATCGAATAATCGCTCCCAGAGTTCACTAGAGCGCTCAAGCAAAATAGAGTTTCTGATAAGGCGAATGTTCTCAAGGCTCGGGTGCATCCCTCTTGCGCGTACTAGGTCGCTGAGGATCCCGGTGATTTCTCGACTTGCAATTCCCGGAAGAATAACACGAGCAATGCCATCACTCGACAATAGCTTCATCCACTCATCGAGGTGTGCAAAATCGAACCCTTCACCGAACTCTATATAGTCAAATGGCTCTAGGTCTTGCGGAGGAAGCGCATAGTCAGCGACCGCGTAGCTCAGATTTGTTAGGGCGAGTGATTTAACCTGCGCATGGGCATAGGCCATATCGACTTGATTAGAATCCGCAGCAAAAATAGAGACAGACGAAAACTGACTCGCATATTGGAATGCTTTTTGGCCTGAGCCACATGCCAGCAAAAGAACCCGTATTGTTTTGTTATGCCACGAACGAGGGGGTGTCTGCGGAGCCAGTTGCTGCTGCATTGTTTGGAAAAAACTCACTTGCCTTGGAGCAGGAATCGGCTTCCAGCGCTTGCTACTGCGCGTGATTCCATTGTCGAGCAGTTCGGTCATGGTTTGGCCAAAGAGTTCGTGCCGTGCTTGGTGCTCCTCACTTAGCTCGTAAAGAGTGACCTTCATAAGATTCTGCATACCTGTTGGCCACTCGAGGTGTTCAAGTGCCAATAGTTCAAATGAAAAACTTTGAACATATAGTGCTTCGTACATCGCAAGAATGATTAAAGCGCCCGCAATATCATCAACCGCAATACCTTGGTAACCGATTTGCTGAGCGACTTTCAGTTTTAGTAAGCCAATCTCTTTTTCTTCATCTTGATTCAGTACGAGTGCGTAATCGGTATGACTGGCGTAACAGCCGATAGCCATGGCAAGAGGAAGCAGGGCGTCACGCAACGATTGGCCAATAACAGCTTCGGTTAAAATTGATAGGCGAAGCTGTGTGACTAACTCTTCAAAGTGCGGTTCCGCAACGACGCCAGTTTCAAGGATGGCAATAAGCAGCTGATCCTGAACGAGTTGATTAATGTCCAACACACAGTCTGGATTCTTAAGGTCATATTTGTGCGTCAGCAGCTCTGCTGAGAACTTAACAATTCGACTCGTATCGATGTCGTTGAGCGATAACAAATACAGTACAAATAGCTCAAGCTCCTGTGTGTAGCTGTTGCAACTCAGATTTTCGATGCACTCTGCTGTTTGGTCATGAATTAGGGCATCGCTGTGCCCAAATGCAATGATGCTTCGGTAGTGCAGAAAGGCCTTGTCATATTGACCCAACTGAAGCATGCAGTATGCAATGCCAATAAATGCGGAGAGATTATGTTTGTCGAGTCTGAGGACCTCAGCAAAGTATTCGTCTGCTTGCTGATAATGACCGAGAGTGGCTTCGGCATTGGCTAAATTGAGCAGGTACGTTGCCTTAGATGTCTCTAAATTGTTTGCACGGGTAAAATAATCTTTTGCCAATTGATGCAAAGAAAGGTCGAAAGCAATACGACCCGCAAGGTTAAGCGCTGACGCTTGCGGCAAGTCTTCGTCAAGAATCGATTCAATACGAGAGAGCAGCTCATTTAAGAGGCTGTTGCGGATATAGTCCGCCGCATTCTCTTCCTGTTGAAGCGTATTGTAGTCCTGGTTTACTTGAACCAGGCGCCGAGCAAGATCAGCAGCTTTTTCGCGGCTGACTCGAGAACTTTGATGGACAGTCATTGAGCCGTTTTGTTGC
>NZ_LWFU01000496.1:0-4868 GCF_001635135.1 Oleiphilus sp. HI0080 | reverse complement strand
AGCACTATGGGAGAGCCTTGGTCACCAAGGCCTAGAGATGCTCGATGGCGAAGCGATTCACAAAGAGATCGCGACGGATGCATATGTTGGCGGCTTACTCGATAAAACCGGCGCGCATGTCCATCCCTTGAATCTTTTGTTAGGCGAAGTGAGAGCGTTTGAGTCTTTGGGCGGACGTGTGTTTGAAGACTCCAAAGTAATCGATGTTGTTCGCTCGGAGCGCCCAGTGATCAAAACAGACGCGGGCTCCGTTACCGCAGATTACTTAATTGTCTGTGGTAATGCGTATCTTGGTGGATTATTTCCAGAATTGGCATCGAAGACCATGCCATGTGGAACGCAAATCGTCTGCACCGAAGTGCTACCCGAAGAGCTTCAAAAGGAACTCATCCCCAACAATTACTGTGTCGAAGACTGTAATTATAAGCTTGATTACTATCGCCTAACTGGGGATGGTCGACTGCTCTTCGGCGGCGGGGTGACTTACGGTGGCGGAGACCCGGCATCGATTGAACGGTTTTTGCGACCACATATTGAACGCGTGTTCCCGACGCTCACTGATATCAAGCTAGATTATTCTTGGGGTGGAGACTTCTTATTAACGATGAACCGCCTCCCCCAGTTTGGCCGCATTAATAACTCGATTTACTATGCACAAGGTTACAGTGGGCATGGCGTAACAACCACCCACCTAGCCGGTAAGCTAATTGGTGAAGTCGTGAAAGGTCAGGCTGAACGGTTTGATGCATTTGCGTCACTCAGACACATGCCTTTTCCTGGCGGACAAATGTTTAGAGTGCCCTATACGGCAATCGGCGCGTTTTACTACGGCCTGCGCGACAAAATGGGAATATAAAATACAGCGAAGCGCTTACAAAAAAGCCGATGCTGTCTGCATCGGCTTTTCACATTATCAAAGGCTTAAGTTTAAGTTCCTAGACATTGGGTAGAATAAGCGCATATTCCATCGGCGTTATTTGCTGCTCAAAAAGATAGACATTTCGCCACTTCACTTCCTGATAGACCTCAACAAAGCGCTTACCGAACCATTTCGCAACACGTTCGTCATTGGCCATCGCGCGCAATGAATCTCGCTGATTATCCGGAACACGTGGGGCATCGGTTTCATAACCATTGCCTACCGTCCTAGCAGGCGGACTCATCTTGTTCTCAATACCTTCCAGAATTCCAGCAATTAATGCCGTCGTTGCTAAATATGGATTTGCGTCTGCGCCGGGCATCCGATTCTCTATACGACGAGAACTCGCTCCTCCAGCAGGAACGCGCATCGCGACCGAACGGTTATCAATACCCCATGTAAGTTGAGTCGGTGCAAACGAATCTGGCGCAAGACGGCGATAGCTGTTGATGGTCGGGCAGTATAAAGCTTGAACACCATCCGCCATATCGAGCAAACCAGCAATCGCATGTCCTAACAGTTTATTGTCGGTTGGCTCACCTTCACCAAACAGATTATTGCCCACCTCATCTAACAAACTTAGATGAATATGTAGCCCATTGCCGGCTTCATCAATGTACGGCTTCGCCATGAAGGTCGCCTCAATACCATGCTTACTGGCGACAGCATTGATAACACGCTTCAACAATACTGCATCATCAACAGCCTTCATAATGTCTTGGGTATAATCTAGGTTAACTTCGAACTGACCAGGCGCGTATTCAGCGATCACAGCATCAGCTGGGATATTCTGAGCACGAGCCATTTCTAATACGTCTCGGATAAAGAAGTCATAATTATCCAGATCCTGCATAGAATAGACCTGCGTAGATGTCATGCGTTGTCCTGAGACAGGAGAGATAGGTGCCTGTAATGAACCATCCTCTTTACGCTCACGATCTATCAAGTAAAACTCTAACTCCAGTGCGACACCCGCCTTGTAACCAAGACGGTGTAACTGATCGACCGCTTTTTTCAGAATATGACGAGGAAAGATTTCTAGCGGCTGCGCGTTACTCTCGTACATTTCGCACAAAGCTTGAGCCCTATCGCCACTGTCATGCCACGGCGCGAGTTGCAAAGTGCCGGGCACGGGCTTACAGATTCGATCAGAATCTCCGGTTTCGATACCAAGCCCGGTTTCGTCCACTGTGGCGCCTGTCGCATCAAGCGCCAGCACAGATTGAGGCAAGCAAAAACCAGACTCATACACTTTCCGCAGTAATGATCGCTCGACCCGTTTACCGCGCAATACGCCATCCAGATCAGCAACTAACAATTCGATCGTTTCAACCTGGGGGTTCTGCTCTAGAAACTGTTCAACTTCTGTTAAAGCTTCACTCATTTGCTATCCTATCTTTAACTAGTTTGCCGTGCGTCCAGCAATTCTCGATTCATAAAGTGTAGTTAGTATTGAACATAGTATAAAATATATTGAACAACTCTCCAACGGAAGTATAGGCTTTTCGTTCGAAATATTTTATGCTTATGTAGCATAAGTCAAACATCAACGTCTTATTCCACAGCTTTCTGACGCAAATCAAGCCTGTTGTGGAATAAGAACGAAATTAGTCAAAAGAGCCAAATCATGAAAAACATCCAAAAATGGTTGAAAGAGCGACAAGTCACTGAAGTCGAATGTATTACAAGCGACCATACAGGAATAGCGCGTGGAAAAATCATGCCGACGGAGAAGTTTATAGCAGAGAAAGGGATTCGGCTGCCCGAATCGGTCATGTTGCAAACAGCAACGGGTGATTATCCAGACGATGATCTCTACTATCGGCTGCTTGACGATTGCGACATCGACATGATTCTCAAACCAGATGAAGGAGCCATGTTCATGGTTCCGTGGGCGCTCGAGCCATCCGCGCAAATCATTCATGATTGCTTCGATAAAATGGGTAACGAAGTCAGCCTGTCAGCGAGGACAGTATTAAAGCGAGTTCTTGCACTTTATGAGGCGAAAGGTTGGGAGCCAATCGTTGCTCCCGAAGTCGAGTTTTACCTAACGAAACGCTGCACCGACCCAGATTTACCATTAGATCCACCAATCGGTCGCTCCGGTTTACCCGAAAGCGGACGCCAGTCCTTCAGTATCGATGCGGCAAACGAATTCGACCCAATCATCGAAGATATCTACGACTGGTGTGAAGAGATGAACCTCGATATCGATACCCTCATCCACGAAGAGGGGCCGGCTCAGCTAGAATTCAACTTCCGCCATGGCAATGCTTTGAAGCTTGCAGACCAAGTATTTATCTTCAAACGTACCGTGCGTGAGGCAGCACTAAAACACAAGATCGGTGCGACGTTCATGGCTAAACCGATTGAAAACGAACCCGGCAGTGCAATGCACATTCACTGTTCTGTGATCGATAAAAATGGCAACAATATCTTCTCGGATGAAGATGGCAGCGCTTCTAGTCTGTTCCATAGCTTTGTTGCTGGCCTTCAAACTTACATCCCAAAAGCGATGCCTATCTTTGCACCAAATGTTAATAGTTATCGCCGCTACCTGCCCGGCGCCGACGGTAACGCGCCTGTTAACTTGGAATGGGGTGTTGAGAACCGAACAGTGGGACTTCGTGTTCCAGAATCTTCGCCGCAAGCTCGACGCATTGAAAACCGACTCCCGGGAGCGGACACCAATCCATATCTTGCGCTCGCTGCCAACCTAGCCTGTGGCTACCTGGGAATGGTCAATGCCATGACGCCTCGAAAGCCTGTGACCGCTCGCCATGGCGAAGAAGCTGGCCAAGAGATACCATTTAACCTTGAATCAGCGTGCGACGAGATGGGCGCTTGTGACGAGATTCGCGAGATACTCGGAGCGGATTTTGTAGATGGCTACATTGGCACTCGTCGAGCAGAATACGAAGGTTTTAAACGCGTTATCAGTTCTTGGGAACGCGAATTCTTGCTTTCGACCGTATAAAACGAATACCAATCAGTAAATAAGGCGACGAGGCAGACATGTCTGAAGATTTTGATCAATATAGCCACGGCGACCTGGCGTTTACACGCAAGGGGCCTTACGGCACTCAAGTTGAACCCATGTATTCTGGTGCGACCAGCTTCTTACGCCGTAATTATTCGAAAGTTCTAGAGGGCGTTGATGTCGCAGTAGTCGGTATTCCCTACGACCTAGCGACCTCAAACCGGCCAGGTGCGCGACTCGGACCAAGGTCTGTGCGAGCTGCATCGACAAATCTAGCATGGGCGTCGCCGTGGCCGTGGACTTTTGACCCTTTTGATCGACTCAATGTCATTGATTATGGAGACTGCGTATTTGATCCCGGTTATCCAGATAAAGTTCCAAGTGAGATAGAAGCCTATTACGACCGAATTGTTGATGCAGGTGTAACACCATTATCAATCGGTGGAGACCACTTTGTTACTTATCCGGTTATTAAAGCGCTCGCTAAAAAGCATGGGCCAATCTCTCTTATTCATTTTGATGCGCATAGCGACACCTGGACCGATGATGACGGGCGAATTGATCACGGAACAATGTTTTATCATGCCGCTAAGCAAGGGATTACCGCGCCCGAGCGATCGGTACAGATTGGTATGCGCACCGTCAACAAAGATACGCATGGCTACTTAGTTCTTGATGCAGATTGGCTACACAGTCGCGGTATTGAAGCGTGTATCGAGCAGGTTCACAATCGTGTAGGGAACAACCCCTGTTACATTACCTTTGATGTGGATTTTCTAGATCCGAGCTGCGCACCAGGTACCGGAACGCCTGTCTGTGGCGGCTTCAATACCTATCAGGCTATCCAGCTTATCAAAGGGCTTACGGGGCTCAACATCATTGGTTGCGACGTTGTCGAAGTCGCTCCGCCTTATGATCACGCAGAAATGACCGCCCTTGCCGGTGTGACCATTGCCACGAATATGCTTT
>NZ_LWFU01000495.1:0-2504 GCF_001635135.1 Oleiphilus sp. HI0080 | reverse complement strand
GGGCGGTATTATTTGGCCAAGCGTGCCAGAGGCGCAAATCGTGCCACAGGCCAGTTGCTTGTCGTAATTATACTTGAGCATACAAGGCAGAGAGATCAACCCCATGGCAACGACGCTTGCCCCTACGACACCGGTCGACGCTGCGAGCAGTGCGCCGACCAAAATCGTGCTAATCGCGACGCCACCACTCATCCGCCCAAACAATTGCGACATTGAAACTAGCAACTGCTCTGCAAGCTTTGTTTTCTGGAGTACAACACCCATGAAAATAAACAAAGGAATCGCCATTAATATGGTGTTTTCCATGATGCTTTGAATGCGATACGGCATAAATGCAAATAGATCGACGCCTTCAGCAAACACGCCGAAAATCAGGGCAACACCCGCAAAGGTGAAGGCAACAGGAAAACCCAACATCAGCAGCAACAGCGCTGCAAAGAACATGATAATACCGATCACGACAACATCCCTTTATCGACACCTGAGTAGTCTTCTTCCCCTTTGAGTACAAGCAGCGCCTTGGTTACCATCCCGATCCCGGCAATCCCCATGAGGGCGAAAGAGACAGGTATGAGCGATTTTATAATCCAGCGATAGGGCAATCCGCCAGGGTCGCCGCTCCCCTCACCCATTTGAAAGGCATCAAAAGAGAAACTAACACCGTAATAGGTGACTAGAACGACAAATGGAAAAACAAAGACTAGAGCACCGATCATATTGATCAGTGCTTTTCGTTTATCTGACCAGTTATCGTAAAAAATATCGACTCGAACATGGCCGTCTCGCTGCATCGCGTATGGCGTTCCCAGTAAAAATACCGTTGCGAAAAGATGCCATTCGAGTTCTTGCATGCCAATTGAAACGTCATTAAATGCGTAACGCATCACCACGTCATAAAAGACGTTAAACAGCATCAACACCATGGCGAGGCACGCGAGGGCGCCGCAAGCACTAGTGATCTTTGCACACAGGCGATCAATCGTTCGAATCATAGGATCAAAAAAGCCCAAGGTTTTATGCTTGGGCTTTCCTTAGTCTTAATTAAGGCTATCGAGGTAGGCCTTGTCTGAAATCAGCGTCCACTCACGAACCTGCTCCATATAGGTTTTCTGCGACTCCAACACGCGCGCAGCAAATGGGTCAGCTTCAGCATTCGCTTTTAACAGGTCGTCATTTGCACTGCGAATCGCCGTCATGACTTCTTCTGGAAACGTTTTCACAAGAATGTTCGGGAACTCTTCCTTCATAGCCGCCCAGTTCTTACCGCTTTCGTGGGTAGACTGAATGTACATATCATAAGCAACGGTTTTCATCGCTGTTCTTAAGATTTCCTGAAGGTCTGCAGGCAAGGCATCGAAGGTTTTCTTGTTCACAAGAAACTGCAACTCCGTTGCTGGCTCGTGCCAACCGGTATAGTAATAAGGTGCAATCTTGTGGAATCCCATACGCAAGTCAAGAGAAGGGCCAACCCACTCAAGGGCATCAATTGTGCCTCGCTCTAGTGCCGTGTATAGCTCACCTGGAGGGATGTTCGTTGGCTTAGCACCCAGTTGCGCAAGCACTTCACCCGCAAAGCCCGGAATTCGCATTTTCAGGCCTTGAAGGTCTTCGACCGTTTTAATCTCTTTTTGGAACCAACCACCCATTTGATTAGATGTGTTGCCACCAGGAAATGACATAAGGTTGTGCTGTGAATACAGCTCATCCATTAACTCCATGCCGCCACCATAATAAAACCATGCATACTGTTCTGGCGCGATCATGCCAAATGGCATCGTCGTAAAATAGAGCGTCGCGGGAACCTTGCCTTTCCAATAGTAGGATGCCGAATGCCCTAGATCATATTGCCCTGACTTCACCATATCGAAAATGCCAAAAGGCGATTTGTGCTTATTGGAAGAATCGATGGTGATCTTCAAACGACCATTCGACATTTTGTCGACCATCGTGGCGAGGTTCTTCGTTGCATCACCAAAGATAGGGAAGTTAGGCCCCCAAGTTTCAGCCAACTTCAGGGTGGTTGTTTCAACCTTCTGTTCCGTGCTTGTTTGCTGCTCTGCCTTTTCAGAACAGGCAGCCAAACCAAGTGCCGTTGCGACAAGAAGCGATTGCAATAAACGGGAGGATGTTAGGGCTTTCATAATTGCGTCCTTTATTTTTGTTTGCGCTGTGAAAAGCTACCAGAAGTAATGTGCTATTTCACCCCTTACTTTGGTCTTAGCGAGGGGTGCTCTCAGTCCTCTTGAAAAGTCCTCTTAAAAAGTCCTCTTAAAAAAACAGTCTCGCCAATTCATCACCTGGGTCGGCCGCACGCATAAAGGCCTCTCCCACCAAAAACGCGTTTACCTGTTTCTCTCGCATCGCTTGCACATCATCCAGAGTATGAATACCACTTTCTGTTACGACGATTTTGTCTTCAGGAATGGAAGGCAAGAGCGAAAACGTGTTTTCTAGGCTAACCTCAAAGCTGTGCAAATCGCGATTATTAATGCCGATGAGTTTAG
>NZ_LWFU01000494.1:0-2698 GCF_001635135.1 Oleiphilus sp. HI0080 | reverse complement strand
AGTGGTGCCCCAAAAGGCGGTGCAAGAAGACCAGGCCGGCAAGTTTTTGTTGATTTTGAATGACGAGCAGGTAGTGGAGAAACGGCCCGTTACCACCGGTTCAAATGAGGGTGTCAATATCGTCATAAAAGAAGGTTTGAACGAAGGCGACAATGTCATTATCGACGGATTGCAAAAAATCAGGGTCGGTAGTAAAGCCGAAGGCACGCCCGCTCAAATCCCTACAGCAAGCTAGCGCGGAGTTCTGACATGTTCAGCCAATTTTTTATCAGTCGCCCTAAGTTTGCGTTTGTTATTTCGATTGTTATTTCTCTTGCGGGCTTTCTGGCCCTGCAAGTTTTGCCGATAGCCGAGTTTCCGAAAATATCGCCTCCGGTTGTAGAGGTTTCTGCATCTTATCCGGGCGCAGATGCTCAGGTGGTCCAGCAGACCGTTGCCGCCCCGATTGAAGATGAGGTGAACGGTGTAGAAGGCATGCTTTATATGTCTTCCAAAAGCGCTAATGATGGTTCGTACGTTCTCACTGTAACCTTTGAAATTGGAACCGATGCCGACCTTGCCCAGATAAATGTTCAAAACCGTGTGAGCAGGGCGAATCCGTCTTTGCCTGCCGATGTGGTTAAGCAGGGTGTGAAGGTTGACAAGAAGTCGACAGAGATGGTGCTCGTCGTAAATTTGTTCTCGCCGAACGGAACCTATGACGGTTTGTTCCTCTCTAACTTTACTAATATCAACGTCTTAAGCGATATCGCACGTGTTAACGGAATCAGCGATGCATCGATTATGGGCGGTCTAGACTATGGCATGCGTATTTGGCTTGATCCGCTTCGAATGGCCTCGCTTGGCGTGACGACAGCCGATTTGCAGTCGGTGATTAACGAGCAAAATGTGCAGGTACCTGCGGGGCAACTGGGTGGTGCGCCTTCGCCTGCTGATCAACAGTTCCAATATACCTTGAAAACTCAAGGGCGTTTAGAAACGCCAGAGCAGTTCGAAAACCTTATTGTGCGCTCTAGAAGCGACGGATCAAGCATACTGTTAAAAGACATTGCCCGTATTGAGCTAGGTTCTGCTAGCTATAGTTGGTATGGGGAGCTGAATAACAAACCTGGTGTGGTGCTCGCTGTTTATCAATCTCCGGACGCGAATGCGCTACAAGTCGCGGAAGATGTTTATGCCTTGATGGATAAGCTCTCAGAGCGCTTCCCAGATGATATTGAATACGAAATTCTTTACGACACAACGCGTTATATTCAGACGTCGATTGACGAAGTAGTCACGGCTCTGGTGCAAGCTGTTCTGCTGGTGATCTTTGTTGTCTTTATCTTTCTGCAAGACTGGCGCTCTACACTTGTGCCTGCGATCGCGATTCCGGTCTCATTGGTTGGCACATTTGGTGTTATGTTGGCGATGGGTTTTTCGATCAATACCGTTAGCTTGTTTGGCTTAATTCTGGCTGTGGGCGTGGTGGTAGATGATGCCATTGTTGTTGTAGAGAATGTGCGAAGGCATATCGAAGACGGTCTAGATCCGGTTGAGGCAACGCGGATTTCTATGAAAGAGGTGAGCGGACCGGTTGTCGCGACGACGCTCGTGTTGCTCGCAGTATTTGTTCCTGTTTCCCTGATGCCAGGCATCACCGGGCAAATGTATAACCAGTTTGCGGTAACGATTTCTGTTGCTGTTCTAATTTCCTCTCTGAACGCGCTGACTTTGAGCCCGGCTTTGTGTGCAACCTTGCTCAAGCCAAGCACTGGTACGACTAATGTCTTTTTTGCCGCGTTTAACCGTTATTTTGACAAGATGACGCATGGCTACTCCCGCTTGGTCTCATTGAGTGTTCGAAAAATAGCGCTTGTTGCGCTGTGTCTCGTGGTTGTTTTTGTCTCGATTGGTGGCGTGTTCACCGTGCTTCCAAAAGGCTTTGTCCCGAATGAGGATAAGGGCGCATTTATGGTTGATATTCAGCTTCCTGCGGGAGCGGCTTTGCTTCGAACGGGTGAAGTGATGAAGCAGGTGACGGACATCGTCAACGAAGAGGCGGGTGTGAGTGACGTGATGACCATCAGCGGATTTAGCTTGATTTCAGGCGCCGTTTCATCGAATGCCGGTTTGGCGATCGTTACGCTTGATCCTTGGGATGATCGTAAGGATCCCGCTCTGCATCAGGCCGCGATTGTGAATAGTGTGCAAGCTAAATTGAGTGCCATCTCCAGTGCGAACGTTCGAGCTTTCTCTACGCCCGCCATTCCAGGACTTGGCGGTACTAGCGGCTTGGAGATGGTGCTTACGGACTTACAGGGAAGAGACTCGGCATCACTTGCCTCGGCCATGGGCGGTTTTATTCTCGCCGCGAATGCGCGCCCAGAAATTGCCTTTGCTTTCAGTACTTTCTCGGCTGATATTCCGCAGCTATACGTAGATGTCGACAGAGTGAAGGCGAAGAACCTAGGTATCCCGCTTTCAGAAATTTTTATGACGCTTCAGACCCAACTTGGTTCTCTCTATGTGAATGACTTTAATAAGTTTGGTCAGGTGTATCGTGTGATGATGCAGGCCGAGGCGCAGTACCGAAATGACGAATCAGACCTTTCCAAGCTGCACGTGCGCTCCTCTGGTGGAGAAATGATTCCGTTAAGTACGCTGGTTCAAACCAAGCCGATATTGGGGCCTGATGTTACGTACCGCTATAACACCT